>DASYHX010000167.1:0-5269 GCA_035998065.1 Pseudorhizobium sp. | reverse complement strand
CTGCCTGGGGAAATGCCGCCGCTTCATCCATCATCAACTTCCATTTCTTCTAGTGGGCGCGACGCTCCTCTGCCGAGCCGTATGCCGAACGCCGATCCTCATCCCATTCATCGCCATCTCCTGCGAGTTGCGCAAGCAGGGTACGGCGTAGAATTTTCACGGCATGACGCCCGGAGGCGGCCAGGACCCCCTTGTTCGCCAGTTTGGTCATAGTCCGCGAAACGGTTTCGATCGTAAGGCCAAGATAGTCGGCGATATCAAGACGGGTCATCGGAAGGCGAACGACGGCCTCACGCGCACCCGCCCGCAGAGCCCTTTGCAACTCCACGAGAAGAAAGCTGCATAGACGTTCTTCGGCATTCTTCGTCGAAAGTAGGACCATCTGGTCTTGGGCTGCGGCCATCTCGTCAGACATCCGGTGAAAGACCGCCGGGCGGAGTTCATCCGAGCTTGCGACCTCCTTCTCGAAGGCCTTGCGAGACAGACGCCGGACTACCACGTCATTGATCGCTTCCGCGCTATAGATGTAATGGCTCTTGAACGAGATGCCCAGAATGTCACCAGCATGAAGAAAGCCGGTAATAACGCGCCGGCCATCGGGCAAGATGCGCATGATCCGCAGCGTGCCTTGGACGATTTCGAAGATGGATGCTGCAGCGTCGCCCTGGAAGAACAAAATTTGTGCGGCAGACAAGTGCTCCACCGGCTGCTTTGCAAAGAGCGTGTGAAGGCAGTCCGTTTGCTGCGAACTTACTGGCGCTGGCGTCGCGAAAGCGGACTTGGTGGTGGCCTGTGCAAACATTGTTCATCCCCGTTCTTCAATGGTTGCAGTTGACCCTACCTCCGTAACAGGCGAATGCTGGAGCTGTGACATTTGGTGCGATTGTGTAACACTATGTAACGGTCCAGTTCCCGCCGATCATGAATACTGAAACCAGCCCTCATCCTGCCCTCCTCGTTGTCGACGACGACGTGCGTATCCGAAACATGCTAGCTCGCTATTTCGAGGACGAAGGCTATTCGGTCACTTGCGCTGCCGATGGGCGCGAGATGCGGAGCAGCATGAAACAGCGGAATTTCGATGCCATCCTGCTCGATCTGTCACTTCCAGGGGGACAAGACGGGCTCGAACTGGCGCGCGAGATCCGCACTCATTCCGACGTGCCGATCATTATGTTAACTGGGCGCGACGACGTCGTGGACCGAATCGTGGGGTTGGAAATCGGCGCCGATGACTACCTCGCGAAGCCTTTTCACCTTCGGGAGGTGCATGCGCGGCTAAAATCCATCCTGCGAAGGCGAGGTGCTGCGCCCAGCGCCGCCCAGGATGGACCGACGGGTCAGGTCCTTCTGTTCGACGGATGGTCGCTCGACCTCAACCGCCGCGAGCTGCGAAGATCCAGCGACGAGCATGTGGAGCTGACGACTGGCGAATTCGACATGCTCACCGTCCTGGTCACCCATGCGGGGCGTGTTTTGACCCGAGACCAGTTGATGGACATGACACGCGGAAGACAACTGGAAGCCTTCGACCGAGCCGTGGACGCGCAGATCGTCCGTCTGCGACGCAAGATCGAAGCTGATCCCAAGCATCCGCAATTGGTGAAGTCGGTTCGCGGCATCGGTTACGTCTTCACTGGCACGGTGGCGCGCAACCAGGACTAGTGGAGCGTTCGGCTGCCATGGGTTCGAACGATCGTGCAGCCGCTGCCATCCGATGGTTCTGGCGGAACACCGATCAGATGCAGCAGGGACTGATGGTTCGTCCAGAAGCGTATGGCCTCGCAGCTTTCTTTCTGCGCGACCCGCCTCGCTAGCTCTATCAACTGGCTGCCAATGTCATCTTCCTCCAGCAAGCCTACGGTCCTGAAAAAAGGCACCTCCAGCAGGTCGCCGAGAAGCGGGTGCTTGACTGGAACCATCTTGGCGATGGCATGGATGTAACCTCTCTGATCTTTCGCCGCCGCCCAATGTCTCCGCTGTTCTCCTGCGTTCATGAAGCCTTTCCAGGTCTCCAGGTCGAGCGTCGGAAGAACAGGCTGTATGACTGCAAAAGAACGTGCAACGTCTTGCTGGCTCAGTTTCTCTATCTCAAAGCTCAAGAACATTTTCTCATCGTCGGCAGCACTGGCTGCCCCTCCTACCGAGCCAGAAGAACCGGCACCTTAGCGTCTTGCAACATTGAGGCGGTGACGCCGCCAAAGATGCGCTGGCGCATTCGCGAATGCCCGTAAGCTCCCATCACGAGGAGGCCCGCTGCAGTCTCGAGAGCATGCTGCTGCAGGACGTCCTCCACGCTTCGGCCCGCACTTGCGAGTTGGTCCACAACCACATTGGCTCCATGCCGGGCAAGATAGGTGGCAACATCGGCACCTGGTTGCTCGCCATTGCGTCCGTACAGCGCATCGGGATCGACTACTGTCACGTGAACCTGCTCTGCCTGAGCGAGAAGATCGAGGGCCTCTCGGGCGGCACGCCCTGCCTCGACCTTGGAGTTCCACGCCAGGAGTATGCTCTTGGGCTTCAGCGAAAATTCAAAGCCCTCCGGCACCAGGATCAGTGGACGATGCGCATGAAACACGATGGCATCGACCAAAGTACGAAGGAGATCCCTCGCCTTCGCGACACCTTGACCGATAATGGCGAGGTCGCAGTAAAGCGCCCTCTGAAAGAGTGCCTGCTCCAGGAAGGATCGCTCCGCGAAAGCGAGCTGAACATCGAAGGAGAGATCTTCCGATCTACAGCGCTCCTTTACCTGCTCACGCACCGTCGTGAGCACCTTTAAGTCCTCGTCGCGCTGCTCCAGCCAACCCAGGCCGACCGGATAATCGCCGACCGTAGGTCCCGCGGCCACCCCGGCAACAACAACCGTCAAGTGGGCGTTGATCTCGCAAGCTGCTTCGATCGCCTGACTTATGTCCTTTTGAACATCATTGTTGCCAATGATCGCCATAATGGTCTTGAACGCCATGCCTTCGCTCCTCTGTCTTGCGGAAGAGACTAGCGGCTGGGGCGCCACCTGCCATGATCTTGGTCAAATCTTCCCGGCGAGGGTGAGGCTTTCGGATCCTAGGATGCAACTCGTGGAAATGATTTGCCGATCATAGCTGCTCCGAAGCGCGTGAGGTCCCCACGAAGGCGGTTTCCCCGCGCTCGTAGAGTTCGAAAACATCCTCACGTTTACAGAGATCGGTTCCTTGGCTCATCACGGTCGCTGCGCCGGCCGCGACACCGAGTCGGAAGGCATCCTCGATCGGGTAGTTCCGGATCAACCCCCACACCATTGCGCCGACGAAGCTGTCGCCGGCACCGACGGTCGAACCGACCGGCACGTTGAACGAAGGCGCTTTGGTCGCTGTCCCGGCACTCACCAGGAGGGCTCCATCCCGGGCCATGGAAACACAGACATGCTCAACCGCGCCTCGGGCGATAAGATCCTGGCTGGCGGCAATCGCGCCTGCTTCGTCCAACGGGTAACCTACGATCCCTTCCAGTTCATCGAGGCTTGGCTTGATCATGAAGAGCCCGCCAATGTCCAAAGCCTCTTTCAAGGCCTCTCCCGAAGCGTCGAGAATGAAGCGCGTTTTCCCCTGGCCGAAAAGTCGCGCCATCTCAGCGTAGGCGTTTATGGGTACGCCTCGGGGGAGGCTTCCACTCACAATCACATAATCCGCCGCGGTCTGCTCCAGGAAGCGCAGGACCTCTCGGTATTCTTCAGCACTTACTTCAGGCCCCTCGGGGACAAACCGATACTCCCGTCCCGTCTTCATCTCCTTGACCATGAAGGCGATACGGATGGCGCCTTGGATCGGGATGCAGTGCAGGTTGACAGGCATCTGGCGAACCGCATCGAGGAACACCACGCCGGTCGCCCCGCCTGCCATTACGAGAAGATCCGGTTTCTCCCCCAGTTCCGCCAGTACGCGAGCCACGTTAACGCCGCCCCCGCCAATGTTTTGGCGCTGGTTGCGGGTTCGCACCTTCTGCGTCGGAGCCACTTGATCCGTCTCATTGGAGAGGTCGATCGAGGGGTTGAGGGCGACACAGAGCACGGATGTCATGACTTCTCCATTTCAGGTTTGGCAAACCGCATAACGTCGGAGGCAGCATTTCCGACAAAGATGGCCGCATCTTTGCGACGCGGCATGTCGGCTCAAGCTAGCGGAAAGCGTAACCGGACCCAAGTCGCGTCAAGCAGCTTCATTCATGGCGGCCCAATTCATGAATAAATCGTATCGCGGCGGCGGCGTGGAAATAATTCCGTCTCATTCGGCCTCTATGATGAGAGACATAGGAGGTAGAAGTCATGTCGATCGATCTTACCATCACGGAGGCCGTGACTGATCCGCTGATCGAGCTGTTGCTCAAGGCTGACGGCCTCAACACAGAAGCGTTTGCTGATCTGCTCGGCCAGGCCGCCGAAGAGCAGATGCGGCAAAAGCTGGCGCAGCTGCGCGAAACACACGCCGAGCTTTTCTATCAGCGCCTGTCCGCGACCGAGCCACTCGAGCAAGCTCGCGGCCATTGCTGATCCGGCAGCCGCTTTGCCGAGCTACAAGAGGCCGCACGACCGTACGGCGCGCTCTCGATCGCAGGATCAGAAGGCAGCGGCCACCAGTCTTCTACGCATGGAGTCCAGGCCGGTTCCTTGACGTTCGACCAGGGTATGCTCCCAAGCGAGGGCGGTCTTTACAATCTGCCCAAGGTCGTCATGGCGCGGCACCCAGCCTAGTAACTCCCTGGCGAGGGTGGAGTTGGCCACAACACAAGCCGCATCTCCCACCCGTCGGGGGGAATGCGTAACCGAGAACTCACTTGCACTGGCTCGCTTCACGGCCTCCAGCACTTCAAGAACCGAGTAGCCTCGACCGTAGCCGCAGTTAGCAACAAGCGACTTGCCGTCACCCCGGAGATACCGCAGGGCCATCAGGTGCGCGCCTACGAGATCTGACACGTGAATGTAGTCGCGGACACCGGTGCCATCGTGTGTCGGGTAGTCGGTGCCATAGACTTCCACTCCCGGCCGCTGACCCAAGGCTGCCTCGCACGCAATCTTGAGCAGGTGCGTGGCTCCCTCCGTCGACAAGCCTGTTCTCCCTGCGGGATCGGCGCCCGCGACATTGAAATATCGCAGCGCGACAAAGCGGAAATCATGTGCTGCAGCCGCGTCCTTCAGCATCAACTCCGACATCAGCTTGGACTGCCCGTAGGGATTCTTGGGCAGCGTCGGCGCCGTCTCCACCACCGGCGTGTCATCTGGAAGGTCCCC
>DASYHX010000097.1:0-6450 GCA_035998065.1 Pseudorhizobium sp. | reverse complement strand
GATCATTCAGCGGGATCGCGCAGCAGCGCGTCGCGCAATCAACCTCGACCTCCGCTCGTCCCACCTCTCAATCCGGCGCTTTTATCAACGTGCGTCTGCGGAGGCAGGCGGCTAACTCCCCTGCCCCATAAGCACAAGGGTAACGAGCATTCGCTAACATCGCCCTCAGGCGGACATTCATGGATACGGCGGGTCCACCGCCGCGCGTTGATCGTCTTAAAAGACGCGCCCGCCATTGCTCCTCTTTGCGCTCGCCCTGTCACGGTGGTCTCACGAGAAGTGAATGCATGGAATCTTTTAACGCATCACTTGGCGCACACCGGCGATTTGACCTTGGAGACAGGCGTCAGGTGATATCGCATCAGTGTCACCCCGCCTTGGCTTCGAGTGGCAGCATGCGTGGCTTCGACCATTTCGAAAAGTTCTGGGGCTTTCTCAGAGGTTGTTTCCAACCGTCTTGCCCGCTCGATCAAGAGACCTGGGGCGGTGCATAATTCGGTAGGAAAGGCACCCCGAAAGCCATAGCGCTGCGGTTCAGTCACCGACCAGACGCGAATTTGGGGAAAACGAAGCGCGAGCGACCCGGTTCGAGCGTAGTCTGTCGTGGCGATCCATCTTGCGCCCGTTTGCTCCAGCAGTTCAGTGATGGCATCTTGGGTCGCTGACCAACCGCGCGTCTGGTTCGGCGGATTGTCATTCGTGCCGACGGGAGCGACCGGATTGAAGGCGATCGCGACTGAACCGACACTCAGCACCAATGCGCTGACGACGGTCACCTTGGCCCAAAGCCGCGGCGACTGCGCCTGAGTGAGGCCAAAGGCGGCAGGAATGGCGAAGAGCGCCTGCAGCGGCACCGTCCAATTGGCTTGAACTTGCGCATGCGTCGCGTGAAAGGCGAAATAGAGCAGGAGCGGAACGGAGCTCCAGATCAGCAGCGCACTGTCTTTTGGCGAGGCCTTCAAAGCCCGGAACGCGAACCAGGTGACCAATGGTGTCGGCGCTAGGAGCAGGACCCCGGCATATTCGCCGAGATATCGGGTCGAGAAGCCGGAGGCGACGAGGCGCGCGCCTTGGCGTTCCAAGCCGAGCCAATCGTTTTCAACATTCCAGAAAAAATAGGGAAGAAGCGGAAGTATCGCCGCTGCCGCGGCCATGTAGGGCAGACGTGTGAACAGATACGTGCGGCCCGTTGGGGTCGCTATCAGGTAGGCCAGCAATCCGAAGGCCAGAAAGGCATTGGTAAACTTCGACACCCCGCCGAACCCGATAAAGAAACCTGTGAAGACCCACCATAGCATCGCGGAATGCGCGTTCGGGGGCGTGCTGACCGCGCGAATTCCGGCCCAAAGTGCGGCCACCCAAAACAAGGTGGAAGGCGCGTCCGGGGTGGCGAAACTGCCCAAAGCGAAGACAAGCAGGTTAAGGTTGTAGAGCGTGGTGGCCAACACCGGCACACCCACAGCGCCACCGGACATGTATCGCGCAAGATCACCCACGAGGTATCCCGACGCGACAAAGCCGATAACCGGAAACAGGCGGATGCCGAACGGGTTTTCTCCGAGGAGACTGGTTCCCATGCGGATCATGTAAGCGATCATGGGCGGGTGATCGTAATAGCCCAGCGCCAGATCGCGAGCCCACAGCGCATAATAGGCTTCATCATCAAAGAGAGGTACCGAGGCGGCGATGGCGAGGTGAACGGCAAGAAACAAAACTGAAGTGGTGAAGACGGAAAGCCGCATCAGAGAGTTGCCTTTACGGAGGTTTGGATGGCTTGCCGTCAGCAGCACGGCTTTTTCATGTGCCGCTAACGTCGCGGGTACGGCAGTGGATAGGGAGATATCAGGTTGCGCCCGATTGCGACTTCTGCCTTGAACAGGATTTCATCGCCGATCTGGACGGAAACGGGCGGCTGACGATCGATGCGGGTGAAGTGCGCACGGGCCGATCTTAAGTTACGTGCAAACGTACGGGGGCGGCCGACGAACAACACATCGCGCCCGATCCAGGCGGCTTGGTCGGCAAGGAAGGCGAAGCCGCGAGGGTCGTTGCCGAGCACCAAAACTGTCGCGCGTGACCCCAGCGCCTCGGCGAGACGTGAAGCTTCCATCCAATGGAAGGCGACGACCAAAGGGCGGTCTTGCGACGTGACTACAGGTGTCGGCGCCGGCAACAAACCGCGTTCAAAGAGATTGTCGGCGAGGCCGCGCCAAGTCACCGATTCCTCCAGAAAGGTGTTGAGCCCCAAGCGGGCGATAAGGGCTGATGATGGTGGCGCGTAGCGGAACAAGGCTACCGCGACGATTGCAACCGCAAGGACCGCAGCCGCTGTGACAGCAAAGATCCTGGCGGTGCGATGGGGTTGGCGACGACGAGCCTCCCGTGAGGCTATCGCGTGGCCGAGTATCGGCAGCAAGAACAGCCAACCCGGCATTTGCCAATGCGGCAGTGCATCGCCACCCCAGAGCGGCACCGCCGTGAAGAGGATGATCGACGGCAGGCCAAGCGCTGCCAGGAAGGCAGCCGGACCGGCGCTAGTCCATCTGGCCGAAGGCATCGAGATCGTCGCTGCGAGCGCAGCAACCAGCGTCCACGGGCCGAGATAGGCCATCTGCCCAACCACCGAACGGGCGAGTGCGGACCAGTTCGTACCGCCCGAACCGAGACCACGTGAGGACTGAAATTGGAATGAAACCCAATCATACTGCACGTTCCAGATGAGAACCGGCAATACCACAAACCCGGCGAGTATTACGGCCCCCCAAGCTGCCGGTTTCATAAGGTGAAGGCGGTGGGGCGTCGCGAAAATAAAGACAGCCGCGCCGGCAGCGAAAAGTGCCGCGTGATATTTCGATAGTCCGGCAAGCCCGAGCGTCAGCCCAGCGGCAAGCCAAAGACGGCGTTCGTTCGCGGGTGTGTGATCGGAAAACAGTATCCTGTCGAGGAGCCAAGCCGTCAGCGAAAGAAACAGAACCAGGGGGCCGTCCGGCACGAGCCAGGAGCCGGCGGAGACGACGAAGAACGGCGCCAGGCTCAGCGCTAGCACCATCCAAAGTCCCGCCCTCGGTCCCCACCGACGATGGGTAAGATCAAACATCACCAAACTCGTGATGGTGAACGCGAAGACGAAAGGGAGCCGCAGGACCAGTACCGAGACGTCGGCGCCAAAAAACGGCTCGGCGATCTCCCGCATCGCCTTCACCCACCAGAAAGCCATTGGCGGGTGATCGAACCATGAAAGCTGCCATTGCGTGGCGACCGCCATTGCATAGGCCTCGTCAAGGCCGGGATCGAGCAGCGCCGCCAAACCAAGACGCATGACCGTTCCGGCCATGATCACCCATACAGCCGCGCGGAGGATGGCGGCGCTGTCATCGCTCTGTCGCCACGCTGAGGTGGACCATTGTGCTTCGTGGAATGCTGGATGACGTGGCATGTGCGGTGTCATCAGACTGAGGCTCCACGGTAGTGATCTGCGTGGCCAGCCGGGGAGAAGCGGACAGAGAGCGCGGATGATGAGATCGGTTCGTGCGATACCGCGCACATCGCGGCTGGCGATACTGCGCTAACGCGCGCGCCACGTGAAAATCGATGTTGCAACATAGTTGAAGACGGCCCCCAGACCCGCACCCGCCAGACCCGCCAGCCACCACCTGGAAGCCTGCTCGTGGACAAGTTGCCCAACACCCACATTGGCGATCACGCCTATGCTGCAGACAACCCAGAACGACCCCAAACCGGAGAGCAGCCGCCAGCCTTTGAGCCTGCGGTCGCGGTAAGTTAGAACATTGTTAAGAAAGAAGTTGCCGGTCATCGCCACGTATGCCGCCGTCATCTGTGCCAACCAGAACGTCAAGCCGGACGCTAGCGCGATTTTGAGCGTCACGAGATGAACGACAACACCAAAGCCGCCGATGAGGGCGAACAACACGAAGCGGAGCGAAAGCGCATCCCCCGTCAGTTTAGCCAGCAAAAGGCTCAGGAATTCCGCTGCTACAAGATTGTCGAGCTTCGAGACCCCGTGCTGTCGCGCTCGAAAATGTAACGGCAATTCGCTCGTCCGCAGCGGCTGTGGTGTAGACGCAAGAATATCCATCAGGATCTTGAAGCCCTGGGTGGAAAGACGCGGCGCGAGAGCTTCGAATGCCGGGCGGCGTATGGCGAAGAACCCGCTCATAGGATCGCTGACATCGATGTGCAGAAACATTCGGGCGAGTCGTGTCGCGACCCGGCTACCGCTAAGGCGCGTGCGGGAGAAGCCGTCACCAGCGCTTCCTGAATCGCAGAAACGGCTCGCTATCACGAGATCGTCGCCTGCCTGAAGACGACGAAACATCTCCGGCAGCAGCGACGCATCATGCTGCATGTCGCCATCCATAATGGCAATAACCGGCGCCGATGACGAGAGCATGCCCTCGATTGATGCTCCCGCAAGGCCGCGCCTCCCGATCCGGCGAATGCAGCGTACACGCCCGTCACGCCGTGCAATGAGCCGCACGGCATCTGTGGTCCCATCGGAACTGTCGTCGTCGACAAATATGACTTCCCAATCGATGCCACGTAATGACGCGACGAGCGCCTGAACAACCAATTCTACATTAGGCGCTTCGTTGAAGGTCGGTACGATGACGGAAAGTTCAGGCGAACGGCGCGCTGACCCGGATGAAAGCTGGACCGGCTGCTCCGGTAAACGTGCATCCTGCATCATGTCACAGGTTCTTCTTTGCACGAAGGTGCCGTGCAAGCATCATCGCGAACCACGGTGGCACACCTTGCTTGGCTGTCGGAGAGAGCACGAGACGGACCGCATCCGGCATGGTCAGTCCCATGCTGTCGAATTCGGCGCAGGTGCGATCCCACACTTCGGCACGGGTAGGTGTCTGGACGGGAGCAGTTTCGGCCATGAATCATTCAACCTAAACGGGAATAAAAATTGACGCGCGAAAGATATAGCTGACCTAGGGCCCTGTTTGTCCGCCCTCGCCGCTAGGCTCATGGAAGCAACTGAGCCATCTTGGGGGGTGTGCGCTATAGCCGAACAGCTGGTGAATTGCCGACCAAGACTGAAGGTTCAGGCTGCGCTCTGCTAAGGGAACCCCTCAACCAGATTTCAGGTGCGGCGGGCTTCACTTGTGAATAACGCATCTATCTGAGGTGCATTTTGTGAGAACAATCGCCAAAGGAGCACGGCCAGAACGAACATCACACTCCATGCAATCACCACGTCGGACAGGAAATGGGCTCCGAACACCACTCGGTTGAGTGAAAAGGCTGCCGCGATAATCCCAACTGCTGCGAGATAGCGGGTTGAGTATCTAGGGTTGACGAACACCACGAGTGTGAGCAGCGCGAAGCCGCTCGCCGCCTCTCCCGAAATGAAGGAACAATTCCTGACGCATTGATCGGTGAGCTCCCACGGAGGTGTAAAGAGCGCACTACCGCCAAATTCTTCGAGCGCTTTTGGACGCGCTCTACCGACCAACATCTTGATCAGGTGAACGCCCAGCCCCGGACCCGCTGCGAAAAACGTTAGAACAAACAGCAGTTTATGCGGCGCAGGCGGATTCTTCAGGTACCGGAGAAATGGACTTGGAATCAGTAGCGCTATCGCGATTCCTACAACGACCCAAGGCAGCACCCTGTTGGCGTCACGAAATGCAATAAGGAAGCTATCTTTCGTAAATCCGAAGCCAACGGTCGGCTCCCAAAAGAAGCGGCTGACGATCAGGTCGAGTTCTGGAACCGCCGCAAAAATCACGGAAACAAAGCCCAAAAGGATAAGCGCCTGTGGAAGCAAATCCCTTGCTTTATCCTCCACCGTCTTCGTACGTGGCTTCTGGATGCGGTTTAGGTCGGTTACACTCATCGGTGGTCCCTCGTTGAGGACCACGTTGTCTCGCCCGATTGTCAAGATTTGGCGGAGAACCAGAGAAGGGCATGTCAACTCCGAGGAGGTTGACCACGCTACTCGTTCCTGCTGGCCCTTCCAGACGCGAAGATCAAATGCTGCGTTGCACTACGCGTCCCACGGCGACCACCGTCCTCATGCACCCCACTCCGCGGGAAGGCGCGCGACGACTCCGTCATGATTATCTGAAGATCCGGGCGGGCTGTTGGTGTTGCCGACACCCAAGAGTGGCTCTCCGGCTGGCGGCGATCGCACTCTTCTAGGATCCGCTTCAACCTATCCACATCGCTTGCCCCGGGCCTTCCATGGCGGATGGTATCGGATGCTTCGGGCCGTGACTGTCTCCTTCCATGTGCCGGAGGCAGCAACTTCCGTAGCTAACGGATTCCTGCGAATGCTCATCAGGAAGCTTCTTCAACAGCAGCAAACGATTGAAAAATCTACATTCCTTTGGAACGGATCAACGTGGGCGCGGGTTCTCGCATCATGTCTCAACATTAATGAGAGGAGTTCATCGTGAACAAGAGAATTCTATCCGTACT
>DASYHX010000163.1:0-12499 GCA_035998065.1 Pseudorhizobium sp. | reverse complement strand
GAAGGCCGCAAACGGTCGGGCACCGGGCGATGTCAATCGCGCAGGAATCTCGTCGAGGCGTACGAACTCGTAGCCCTCCGAATGCAACTGCACGATCGCCGCCTCAAGGAATTCGGGCGTTACTTCGAGATGGGCGTTCGGCTCGAAGAGCTGCGTGGCCGGACGAACATGATGCAGGGTGAATATGGCCCCGCGTCCGCGCCGGCTGGCAAACATCCCTGCACTTGATGCAAAATAGGCAGCTTCAAGGACGCCGGCTATGATGTTCCGCTTTCCTCCTCGGCGCCGGATATTCTTTAACCTGCCCTTGATGCTCATCCGCTTATGTCCCTCATCTGAGGGGACGAAGCGTAATTGCCGCAGTCTTAAGTATTGTTGAACGCGGAAAGCGGCCGTTCCAGGAGGCGCCAAGCAACCTCCGGCTAGCGGATTGCACTTGATGCCCGTTCTCCCAGATCCTCGAAAGGTCGCACAAGATAACCGTCCGGATCCGCCACGACGAACTGTCGGTTCCCCACTTCCTTGCCGTCGCGCCGGTACCATTTCTCCTCCAGAGGAAGATAAAGCGGGATGTTTGCAAGCTCCAAACGCCGAAGGACGACGTCGAGGTCCGGTACCCGAAGTTGGAGATTAAGCCCTCGCCCGTAAGGCCGCTCGATCGGCGCGCCCGCAACAGTAAAGGTCCGGCCGAGCCCGATCTGATCGATCATCAGTTCGCCGCCATCGAGAACGAGGTAGGAAAAACCCTCCTCTGGTCTCTCGTAGCGCACGGCAAAGCCGATCACGTCACAGTAGAAGCTACGGCTCTTCCCCCAATCCGAAACCGCAAGCTCGGGGACCAGCGCATTGCTTCGCATGCGGTCAGGTTCGCGTGCCGCCGACCGTCACCTGGTCCATCCGCAGATGCGGTTGACCGACGCCGACCGGAACCCACTGACCCGCCTTGCCGCAATTGCCGATGCCGGTATCAAGCTTGGTGTCATTGCCCACCATTGAGACGCGCTTCATCGCGTCCGGCCCGTTGCCGATCAGCATGGCGCCCTTGATCGCAGGGCCAAGTTTGCCGTCCTCGATCATGTAGGCCTCCGTGCAGCCAAACACGAACTTGCCCGAGGTGATGTCGACCTGGCCGCCGCCGAAGGAGACGGCATAGATGCCCTTCTTGACGGAGGCGATCATCTCTTCCGGTGTCTTGTCGCCAGACAGCATGTAAGTGTTGGTCATCCGAGGCATGGGAACATGGGAGTAGCCCTGGCGACGGCCATTGCCTGTCGGCTTCATTCCCATCAGCCGCGCATTCTGCCGGTCCTGCATGTAGCCGACGAGCTTGCCTTTCTCGATCAGGACATTGTAGCCGGAGGGCGTGCCCTCGTCGTCGATGGTAATCGAGCCGCGGCGGCTGTCGACGGTTCCGTCGTCGACGACGGTGACGCCGGGGGAGGCGACCATTTCTCCAAGAAGGCCAGCAAAGGCCGACGTCTTTTTGCGGTTGAAGTCTCCCTCAAGCCCGTGGCCGACGGCCTCGTGCAGCATGACCCCCGGCCAGCCATTGCCGAGCACGACGTCCATCGTTCCGGCCGGTGCGTCGACCGCTTCAAGGTTCACAAGGGCTTGCCGCAATGCCTCGTCGGCACCCGCCTGCCAGTTCCCGGAAACGACGAAGTCGCCGAAGCCCATCCGTCCGCCGGTGCCGAAGGAGCCGGATTCCTGTCTGTCGCCGTCGCCGACAACGACGGAGATGTTGACCCGCGTCATGGGACGGATGTCCTGGACCCGGTGGCCGTCGGCGCGAAGGATGTCGACCACCTGCCAGCTTGCTGACGCCGTAGCCGTCACCTGCCGTACCTTCGGATCCTTGCCCCGCAGGTATGCATCGATCTCCGTCAGCAGCTTGACTTTTTCTTCAAAGCTCGGCTGCCCGATAGGGTTCTCGTCGCCGTAGTACTTCTTGTTGCTCCGCTGCGGCGCTGCCGCATAGGAGCCGGAATAACCGGCCGTCACCGCCCGCACTGCATCGGCGGCCCGCTCCAGTGCCGCAGCCGAGAGTTCGCCGGCATGGGCATAGCCCACGGCCTCGCCCGCCACGGAGCGAAGCCCGAATCCCTGGTCCGTGTTGAAGCTTCCACCCTTCAATCGGCCGTTGTCGAACGTCAGCGATTCCGCCTGTGCATGTTCGACGAAGAGTTCGCCGTCGTCGGCGCCCGACAGCGTCTCGGCGAGGATTCGGCGCAGGCGCGCCTCGTCGCAGTCGAACAGGTTCAGAAGGTCGGTATTCATGAAAGGCTCCTTCGCTCTTTCTCTATGGAAGAGCGTTTCGACCGATGTAGGTCCCGCCGCGAGCCGAAGCAAGGTTAGGGGAGGGCGTCGTAGCCGGCGGCGAAACCGTTGAGCTCGATCGGGATGCCGACCCGGTCCTGGTCCACCGACTCCCTGAGCGCAAAGACAGCGTTCTTGCCCGCCCTCAGGATCCTCATCAGTTCGTCGTCGATCTCGACTTCGACATAGCAGCCTTCCGAGAAGCAGCGGGTGAAATAGGCGCGGCCGATATTGTTGTTGTCGACATAGAGCTCCATGCCGTCCTTCAGCAGCACGCCGAGCGGGGCAAGGATGCGCAGGATCTTCGCCTTGCGGTCTGCAGTCTTTAAAACCACGACAGACAGGCCGACCTCCGGCCGGTCGTCGGCGATCACGTTCTGCATGAGCGCGCACTGCTCGGTCGATGCGCCGGCGGGGCGGTCGCAGATAACCGACCAGGCGCCGTGGTTCTCGCGGACCGTCCCCGACTGTTGCTGCGGTGCACTCTGCTGTGGCGCCCGTTCCTGCGTCGGCGCTTGCTGAGCCGGCGCGGCATTCTGCTGAGCTCGCGCGGGAAGCACGGAGCCCACAAGGGCGACGGCAAGGCAAGCGGCGATGATCGAGGAGCGACCCATGGAACCCCCTAATGGCGAATCGGTGCGGCTATTCTTGGCGTTCGAGACCAGAAATGAAAAGCCCCGTCCTCATTCCAATGGAGTGAGGCGAAAATGGGACCCGGCATCGCAAGAGCGGGTGACGCAGGGTCTTCGATACTGCTAAAATATCATCTCGCGCGGGCATTTGATGAAGCGCAAAAATGCCGCAGTGGCTTTTCCCGGCAGATATTGCGGCGGCCGGCAAACTGTGATTGAAGCAGACCACATAGCCCAGATTCTGCGTTTCGATTTGATCGAGATCAAGCGCTTGAGGAGAATAGTTGTGATGAACAGAGCTTTTGCGGTGATGACGGCGCTCATCTGTCTGCTCTTGGCCTCTGCCGGTTTCGCTGATCAGCCCACGCCGTGGCAGGTGGACCTGCAGGCGCCGGTTACCCCGATCATGCAGGAAATAAAGTGGTTCAATAACTACACGCTGTGGTTCATTGTCCCGATCACCTTCCTGGTGCTCATCCTGCTGGTCGTGGTCGTCATGAAGTTCCGCGCCAGCGCAAACCCCGTGCCCTCGCGCACGAGCCATAACACGATAATCGAGATCATCTGGACCATCGGTCCGGTACTGGTTCTCTTTTTCATCGCTATTCCCTCGTTCAACCTGCTTAACGCACAGCTCACGATCCCGACGAACCCTGATCTGACAGTCAAGGCGACGGCGACGCAATGGCTTTGGAGCTACGAATACGAAGGCGGGGAAGCGCCGCTCGCATTCGACTCCTATATGTTGAAGGATGAGGATAGGGCGGCCATCGGCAAGGAAGATGTTGCCGCTTATCCGCGTCTTCTCGCTGTCGACAACGAGATGGTGGTGCCGGTCAACCAGACCGTTCGCCTTCTCGTGACGGCTGCTCCAACCGACGTCATCCACGCATTTGCAATGCCGGCTTTCGGACTTAAGCTTGATGCAGTTCCGGGTCGCTTGAACGAGACGTGGTTCCGGGCAGAGAAGGAAGGCCTGTACTATGGTCAGTGCTCCGAGCTTTGCGGCAAGGATCACGCCTACATGCCAATCGCCATTCGCGTGGTATCCGAAGAGCAGTACGAGACCTGGCTCGCCTCCGCCCAGCAAGATCTGGCTGGTGCCAATCGCGCGCTTATTGCTTCCGTCGAGCAGCCGGCCGATGCCGTTCGCCTCGCGGCGACTGAAAACAAGTAACGAGGAGTGAGGACAATGGCTGGACCAACCGCTCACGACGACACCCATACCCGCGCTGCCTCGCACGACGATGCGCATGCCCACGGGCATCACGACCACAAGCCAGGCTTCTTCACTCGTTGGTTCCTCTCGACCAACCACAAAGATATCGGCACGCTTTACCTGATGTTCGCGATCATGGCGGGCATCATCGGCGGTCTTCTCTCCGTGGCAATGCGCATGGAGCTTCAGGAGCCTGGCATCCAGATCTTCCACGGCCTGGCCGCCATGGTCTATGGCTTTGAAGGTGACGCTGCCATCGACGGCGGCAAGCACATGTATAACGTGTTCACCACCGCGCACGCGCTGGTCATGATCTTCTTCATGGTCATGCCGGCGCTGATCGGCGGTTTCGCCAACTGGATGATCCCGATCATGATCGGCGCTCCGGACATGGCCTTCCCGCGACTTAACAATATCTCCTTCTGGCTGCTGCCGCCGGCATTCCTTTTGCTGATGCTGTCGCTCTTTGTGGAAGGTCCCGCGGGCGCCTACGGTGCAGGCGGCGGTTGGACGCTCTATCCGCCGCTCTCGACCGCAGGTCATCCGGGTCCGGCGATCGATCTTGCGATTTTCGCTCTGCACGTCTCCGGTGCGTCGTCGATCCTCGGTGCCATCAACTTCATCACGACGATCCTCAACATGCGCGCTCCGGGCATGACCATCCACAAGATGCCGCTTTTCGCGTGGTCCGTCCTTGTCACTGCGTTCTTGCTGCTGCTTTCGCTGCCGGTATTGGCAGGCGGCATCACCATGCTGTTGACCGATCGCAACTTCGGCACCACCTTCTTTGCGCCGGAAGGCGGCGGTGATCCGATCCTCTACCAGCATCTCTTCTGGTTCTTCGGTCACCCGGAAGTCTACATCCTGATCCTGCCCGGCTTCGGCATCATCAGCCACATCATCTCGACCTTCTCGCGCAAGCCGGTCTTCGGTTACTTGGGCATGGCCTACGCCATGGTCGCCATTGGCGCCGTCGGCTTCATCGTGTGGGCGCACCACATGTACACAGTCGGCCTGTCGCTCGACGCGCAGCGCTACTTCGTCTTCGCCACCATGGTGATCGCGGTTCCGACCGGCATCAAGATCTTCTCGTGGATCGCGACGATGTGGGGTGGCTCGCTCACCTTCCGTACGCCGATGACCTGGGCAATCGGGTTCATCTTCCTGTTCACCGTCGGCGGTGTCACAGGCGTCCAGCTTGCCAATGCCGGTCTCGACCGTTCGCTGCACGACACATACTACGTTGTGGCCCACTTCCACTACGTTCTGTCGCTCGGCGCCGTGTTCGCGATCTTTGCAGCCTGGTACTACTGGTTCCCGAAGATGAGCGGCTACATGTACTCCGAAGCGCTCGGCAACCTGCACTTCTGGGTGATGTTCGTCGGTGTGAACCTGGTGTTCTTCCCACAGCACTTCCTGGGTCTTGCCGGCATGCCGCGTCGCTACATAGACTATCCGGATGCCTACGTGGGCTGGAACTACGTTTCCTCGATCGGCTCCTACATTTCCTTCATTGGCGTCATCATCTTCCTCTTCTCCATCTGGGAAGCCTTCGCCAAGAAGCGGCTTGCGGGCGACAATCCCTGGGGTGAGGGCGCAAGTACGCTGGAGTGGCAGCTGTCTTCGCCGCCGCCGTTCCACCAGTGGGAACAGCTGCCGAAGATCCGCTGACAACAAAGAACAGGGCATCGCGTTTCGCGGTGCCCTGCTAAGCAAGACAGGACGGCATGATGACGGTAATCAACAGTCACGAGACGACAGGCGTTGACGGAGGCTTCCATCTCTCCGAAGCCGGCGCTCGCGATTTCTTCGAGCTCCTGAAGCCCCGCGTCATGTCGCTGGTGGTGTTTACGGCCGTCGTCGGGCTGTTGCTGGCGCCGGGCCAGATCAATCCCGTGCTGGGACTGATCTCCATCCTCTGCATTGCCGTCGGTGCTGGTGCGTCCGGCGCGCTCAACATGTGGTATGATGCCGATATCGACGCCGTCATGTCGCGCACCGCCAAACGTCCCATTCCCACAGGTCGAATTGAGCCGCGCGAAGCCCTTGCCTTCGGCCTGACGCTCTCCGTCTTTTCCGTCACGATCCTCGGACTTGCCGTCAACTGGTTCGCCGCCTCGCTTCTGGCGTTCACGATTTTCTTCTATGCCGTCGTCTACACAATGTGGCTGAAGCGGTCGACGCCGCAGAACATTGTCATCGGTGGTGCCTCCGGTGCGTTCCCGCCCATGCTCGGCTGGGCGTGCGTGACCGGCGGTGTGTCTTTGGACAGCATCCTGCTGTTCCTGATTATCTTCCTGTGGACGCCTGCGCACTTCTGGGCCCTGGCGCTGTTCAAGATGCGTGATTACGGCTCCGTCGGCATCCCGATGATGCCGAATGTCGCGGGCGAGCGCTCCACCAAGGGTCAGATGGTTGTCTACGCAGTGTTGACGGCCGCGGTCGCGGTTGGACCCTACTTCACGGGCTTGGCCTCGGCCGGCTACGGGCTCTTCGCCGCCGTTCTCAGCGCAATTTTCATCTACTGTTCCATCGCCGTCTGGCGCATGCCGGATGGCGATGAGAAGATGATCGCCGCAAAGAAGATGTTCGCCTATTCGGTGTTTTACCTCTTCGCCATATTCTCCGCATTGCTTGCCGATCACTTCGCTGCGGGCATGTTCGCATTGGCGGGAGGCTCGCTGTGATTGAAACGATCAAGGTAACCGACAAGCAAAAGAAGTCGCGGCGCAACCGCAACATCGCGCTCGGACTGGTCCTCGCGGGCCTGGTTTTGCTCTTCTATATCATCACCCTCGTCAAGATCGGCGGGTTGGGGAGCTGAGGAAGTCGACATGACGAACACCTTGAAGATCCAGGAAGGCAAGCGGCTCGGCAACGGCACCATCATGGCGCTGTGCTTTGTCTTCGTCGGATGCATGGTCGGCATGGCTTACGCGGCCGTGCCGCTCTACCAGCTGTTTTGCCAGGTGACCGGCTACAACGGGACGACGCAGCGGACGGAGCAGTATTCGGAAGTCATCCTGGACCAGGCGATGCCCGTGACGTTTGATGCCAATACGTCAAACGGTCTCAACTGGGAATTCAAGGCTGCCACGGCGATCACGCCGAAAATCGGCGAAACGGTGCAGGTAAACTTCACTGCCAAGAACCGTTCAGCCGAGGCGACCACCGGGACTGCGGTGTTCAACGTCACACCGATGGAGGCGGGAGCCTATTTCAACAAGGTGGAGTGTTTCTGCTTCACTGAAACGACGCTTCAGCCGGGTGAGACGCTGGAAATGCCGGTGGTCTTCTTCGTCGATCCGGAAATTACCAAGGCTGAAGAGACCAGGAATATCAAGACAATCACGCTGTCTTACACCTTCTATCCGACGCAGCCGTCCAAGCCTGTTGCGGCGGTTCAGGAAAAGGGTAAGCCGGTCAATGGGCAACTTTGAGAGGATTCGCCGGTTTTTCGGCGAGCATGTAATGATCCGGGGATTCTGACATGGCCGACGCGCATCAGAAACATCATGACTACCACATCATCGATCCGAGTCCTTGGCCGCTTCTGGCGTCCATCGGCGCCTTCGTCATCACCTTCGGTGGCGTGGGGTATATGCGCTACGTGAATGGTGGCGAGTTCAACATGCTTGGCGTGAACTGGGCCAATCCTTGGCTGTTCTACATCGGGCTTGCGATCATTCTTTACACGATGGTCGGCTGGTGGAGCGATACCATCAAGGAAGGCCGCGAGGGCGCTCATACCCGCGTTGTTTCACTGCACCTGCGCTACGGCATGATCATGTTCATCGCCTCGGAGGTGATGTTCTTCGTGGCCTGGTTCTGGGCCTTCTTCGATGCCAGTCTCTTTGCCAACGAAGCCATTCAGGCGTCGCGCGTCGAAGCGCTGGGCGGACAGTGGCCGCCTGCGGGAATCGAGGTTCTGGACCCCTGGCATCTGCCGCTCTACAACACCGTCATCCTGCTGCTGTCCGGCACCTGCGTGACCTGGGCGCACCACGCTCTGCTCCACAACGACCGCAAAGGTCTGGTCAACGGTCTCGCTCTGACCGTCGCGCTCGGTCTCCTGTTCTCCTTCGTTCAGGCGTATGAGTATGCGACGGCACCGTTCGAGTTCTCCAACTCGATCTATGGCGCGACCTTCTTCATGGCGACGGGGTTCCATGGTTTCCACGTGCTCATCGGCACCATTTTCCTTCTCGTCTGCCTGATCCGTGCGATGCGTGGCGGCTTCACGCCCCAGCAGCACTTCGGCTTCGAGGCGGCTGCCTGGTACTGGCACTTCGTCGACGTGGTCTGGCTCTTCCTGTTCTTCTCCATCTACATCTGGGGCGGTTGGGGCGCGCCGCTCGCCCATTGATCCGGCGATCGTCGATCACCAATTGAACGAGGGGCGGCGAAAGCCGCCCCTTTGCATTCGAGGGTTCTGCATGACACACGATACGCAACCGATGAATGATAGCCACGACGTGCGCCGCATGAGCCGGACCAAAATCGTTGTGACCTCGGTGCTTGTGCTTGTCACCTTCGCGCTGCTGCTCGTACTTGGGACCTGGCAGGTCCAGCGGCTGCAGTGGAAGGAGCAACTGCTTGCAGACATGGCGGAACGGCAGAATGCGGCGCCCGTTGGGGCACAGGAAATCAGCGCGTTGCTGGCGAGCGGGCAGGATATCGAATACCGCACGATGCGGGCCACCGGTCGGTTCGACCACGGACGCGAGCGCCACTTCTTTGCCACCCACCAAGGGCAAACGGGCTTTTACGTCTACACGCCGCTGACGCTTCCAAACGGAAAGACACTCTTCGTCAACCGCGGCTTCGTGCCCTACGACCTGAAGAACCCGGCGCTGCGTGAAGAAGGCCAGGTCGAAGGGGAAGTAACGGTGAGCGGCTATGCTCGGTCGCGGCTTGAGGGCAAGCCATCCGTCATCGTTCCCGACAATGATCCAGCAAAGAACGTTTTCTATTGGAAGGACCTCGATGCTATGGCATCGACCGCTGCGCTGGATGCGTCCGGCGTTCTGCCCTTCTTTATGGATGCCGATGCGTCGCAGGTGAATCCCGGCGGCTGGCCGCAGGGCGGTGTGACTCAATTCACCCTCTCCAACAATCACCTTCAATATGCCGTCACCTGGTACGGTCTTGCCGGGGCGCTGGTCGTTGTGTTGGTCGGTGTTCTCTGGCGTCGCCGACCGTTTGCCCAGAGCAGGTAACTGGAAGTTTTCGTTGGCGGGCGCGGAGTTGCTCGCCTATATGAACGGCATCGTCAAACTTTTCGTAGCGGAACGAATGAATATTTACGTCGACCAGATAGCCAAAAAACCGCCGCTGACGATCCGTCTCTGCGGGCCGCGCGGCTTCTGTGCCGGCGTCGACCGTGCGATCCAAATCGTCGTGCTTGCACTGAAGGCCTACGGCGCCCCGGTCTATGTCCGCCACGAGATCGTGCACAACCGCTATGTGGTCGAAGGGCTAGAGGCGAAGGGCGCTGTCTTCGTCGAGGAACTGGATGAGATTCCAGAGGAGCACCGCGCGCAGCCTGTTGTGTTCTCCGCGCACGGCGTTCCGAAATCGGTTCCGGCAGACGCGCAAGCCCGCAACCTCTTCTATCTGGATGCCACCTGTCCGCTTGTCTCCAAAGTGCACAAGCAGGCCATGCGCCATCAGCGCCTCGGGCGCCACGTCATCCTGATCGGCCATGCGGGACATCCCGAGGTGATCGGGACGATGGGGCAGTTGCCGGAGGGCACAGTATCTCTGGTGGAGACGGTGGAGGACGCTGCGAATTACACTCCATTGGACGCAGACAACCTCGGCTTTGTTACGCAAACCACGCTGTCTGTCGACGACACCGCTGGAGTGATTCAAAAGCTCCAGGAGCGCTTCCCGAACCTCCAGGCCCCAGCGGCAGACTCGATCTGCTATGCCACCACAAACCGACAGGATGCCGTCAAGGAGGCGGCTCCCGGCTGCGATCTCTTCATCGTCGTCGGAGCACCGAACTCCTCCAATTCCAAGCGCCTGGTGGAAGTGGCACTACGCGCAGGCGCGGCCCGTTCGATGCTCGTTCAGCGTGCCTCCGAGCTTGATTGGGATGCGATTGGTCCCGTCGCCACCTTGGGTATTTCCGCCGGCGCGTCCGCTCCGGAGGTGATCGTCGAGGAAATCATCGAAGCTTTCCGCGCGCGCTACCACGCCACGGTTGAGCTTGCGATCACGGCCGAGGAAACGGAAAACTTCCTCGTCAACCGCGAACTTCGCAGCGTTCCCCTCACACGTGAAGACATGGCCTTCGTCAACGGGTGACGTCACCCTTCGTGATGAGCTACAACTCCGCTGATTCCCTGATGCCTCTCGACGAGTGGCTGCCGGCGCCCATCCTTGACTGCGAGAACCCCGTGGCCGTTTACACCGATATCACTGAAGACGACCTGAAGGCCTTCCTCACCCACTACGAGGTGGGTGAGCTTACGTCGTACAAGGGCATTGCCGAGGGGGTAGAAAATTCCAATTTTCTGCTCCACACCACCCGGGAACCGCTGATCCTGACACTCTACGAGAAGCGGGTAGACAAGGAAGATTTACCGTTCTTTCTGGGCCTGATGCAGCACCTGGCCGGGCGCGGATTGTCATGCCCGCTACCCCTGCCGCGACGCGATGGCCAATTGCTCGGCGAGCTGTCCGGCCGGCCAGCCGCCGTCATCTCTTTCCTGGAAGGGATGTGGCTGAGAAAGCCGGAAGCGAAGCACTGCCGGGCGGTTGGCAAGGCATTGGCACAGATGCACATCGCCGGCGAAGGCTTTCAGCTGAAGCGCGAAAACGCTCTGTCGCTGGCCGGCTGGTCGGCGTTGTGGGACAAGTCAGGCGAAAGAGCCGATGAGGTGGAACCAGGCCTGCAGGATGAGATCTCGGCAGAGCTCGCGTATCTGGAGGCGCATTGGCCGCAGGATCTGCCCGCTGGCGTCATCCATGCCGATCTCTTCCAGGACAATGTTTTCTTCCTCGGCGACGAACTGTCGGGCCTCATCGATTTCTATTTCGCCTGCAACGACTTCTACGCCTACGACGTGGCGATCTGCCTGAACGCCTGGTGCTTCGAAAAGGACGGATCCTACAACCTGACCAAGGGTATGGCGCTCCTGGAAGGCTATCGGGAGGTCCGTCCGCTTTCGTCAGGTGAAATCCAGGCGCTTCCGATCCTCGCCCGTGGTTCGGCCCTACGCTTCTTCTTGACTCGCCTCTATGACTGGCTGACGACGCCGGCGGGCGCTCTTGTGGTGAAGAAGGACCCGCTCGAATACCTGAAGAAGCTTCGCTTCCACCGGGCCATTGATTCCGCCCTTGAATACGGCATAGCACCGGACTTCGCATCATGAAGCACGTCGATATCTTCACCGACGGCGCCTGTTCCGGCAATCCCGGCCCCGGAGGCTGGGGCGCGATCCTTCGCTATGGAGAGGTCGAGAAGGAGCTCTTCGGCGGCGAGGCCAATACGACCAACAACCGCATGGAATTGCTGGCCGCCATCACGGCGCTGGACGCGCTGAAGGATGCCTGTGAGGTCGATCTTCACACCGACAGCAAATATGTGATGGACGGCATCTCGAAGTGGATTTTCGGCTGGAAGAAGAACGGCTGGAGAACCGCCGACAAGAAGCCCGTAAAGAATGGTGAACTCTGGCAGGCGCTCGACAAAGCTAACCAGCGCCACAAGGTGACGTGGCACTGGGTCAAAGGCCATGCGGGTCACCCGGAGAACGAGCGGGCTGACGAGCTGGCGCGGCTGGGCATGGCGCCATTCAAAAAGCGATAGGCCGAGGGAAGGCCAGCCCTGCCATGATCGAGCGCGCTGGCTCGCTCTTCCTCACTAGGGTAGGTTGAGCCCCCATAGGGTGCGAAGCAGAGGTGCGTTGTGATTCAGCATTGTGTTTTCTTGAGATTTAAGTCGGCGCTACAGGCGGCAGACAAGCAGGCGCTCTATGATGCGATCTGCGCCCTGACGGCGGTGGTGCCGGGCATGCTGGACGTAAAATATGGGCCGAACGTCTCGCCTGAAGGTTTGAATGGCGGATTCCGCGACGGCTTCATCGTGACATTTGAGAACGCGGAGGCGCGCGACGCTTACCTTGTTCACCCTGACCATGTTGCAGTGGGCGACCGAATTGTCGCCTCAACCGATGGCGGACTCGCCGGCCTTCTCGTGTTCGACATGGAGATCTGACGCGAAAGGAGCCTTTCGGCTCCTTTCCATTGTTTTGAGCTCGTCTCAGAGCTGCTCTATGATTGTTGCGGCGCTTGAGACGGTGGCCTGACCGGGACTGTCTTC
>DASYHX010000043.1:0-4001 GCA_035998065.1 Pseudorhizobium sp. | reverse complement strand
GTTCCCGCAGCCGATGATCCCGATCCCTACCTTATTCATAAATCCTCCCAGATTTCAGTTGCAGCCGTCAGCGTCTCACCGCTGCGGTGTCGATGCAGGTCCCGTGGTCGACCACGGGGATTCGTAAAGCTCCCAAAGGGCCACAACGGCTGCGCCTTGCGCCCACATCTCGTCTGGGGAGCGGTCGAAGACGAGATCCGCCACCTCGCGAATGGAGGATGGTATGGCCGATCTATAGGCGTCAGAAAGTGCCTTGAGGAAGATCTCTCCCAGCGACAGGCTGGATCCGACAATCACTACCCTCGGCGGCCCGAAGAGTGTCACGATGTTGGCAACAGCAATGCCGACGGCCTCCCCAGCGCGCGTTGCCGCAAGGATGAGAGCGTCGTCTTCGGCCGCGATCAGTGTCTCGGCGACGGCCATTCCACGTCCCAGGCGGACGGCATCGGCGAAGCGGGCATGCTGGATATGCTCTTCCAGGATAGCGGCTTCTCCCGCCAGAGCGGAGAGGCGAACGGTTTCGGCCAAGCCGCTCCCCATCATCAGGTCGCCGAGGTTGTGACTCAGTCCCCCGGCGCCGCGGAACAACTGACCGCCGTGCAGGACGCCCAAGCCCAGGCTGTGCTCAAGAGACACGAGCACCATGTCGTCGAGGTCTCGCCCCTTGCCGAACCAGTGGTGGGCAAGGGTGATCGCATGCGAATCGCTTTCCACGATCGTTGAAACGCCGAGGCGCTCACTCATCTCTTGTGCGAAATCGATATCCGGCTCACTCAGAATCGGGCTCGATCGGACCAAGCCCGTACGATGTTCCACCACACCGGGAAATCCGATGCAAACGGAGCTGATGTCCTGCAAGCCGAGCCCGGCGTCGACGACGCAGCGGCGGATGCCGTCTTCTACGAGATCCGCAATGACTGAAATCGGTTGGCGATTGACCCGGATCGGAAGCGATAGCGTTGAGACCGTTTCCCCGCAAAAATTGCTGACGACGAAGGTCATATGGTTGGCGGCGATCTTGGCGCCGACGACGCGCGCAGCGTCCGGATTAAGCTCCAGCATGACGCGGGGCCGACCGCGCGCTGCAGCGTTGCGAATGTCGCCTTCGTGGCGCGTCAGGATGAGGCCGTCATCCAGAAGCGAGGCGGTAATGGCTGAGACCGTGGTGGTCGAAAGTTGAGACCGCTCGCTGATCTCCACCCGGGAGATCGAGCCGTGGCGCCGGATGGTGTCCAGCACTGTGAACCTGTTGATGGCGCGCATCAATTCGGGATCGGCAGTCTTCATCGCAACACGCGCACTCGCAGAGGTAATAATTACGGCTTCCGGATAAAATAGACGTGAGAAATCGGAGGGTGTCAATCCAGAGGGCGTGTTTCTTTATTTTTTGAGTTGACAGAGGCGGTCTCTTCCTCTGATTTTCTACGTGTCAGGGAATAAATGCGTAGCCTTGGGAGGAGAACAGGATGACGCATCACCAGAGGATGGCGCCGCTAGGCGCCAAAGGGTTCATACGCCTTGTCGCCGCGACGGCCTTAGCGACCACATTCGGCGCAGGATGGGCTTCGGCACAGACGGTTGTCAAATGGATGCATGTGGAAATCGTCCCAGCCTACATCGAGGTCTGGGAAGAAATCGCTGCAGCCTATGAACAGGAGCATCCGGACGTCGACATTCAGCTGCAGTTTCTGGAGAACGAGGCCTTCAAGGCCAAGCTGCCGACGCTCCTGCAATCGGATGCGGCTCCGGACTTCTTTTACAGCTGGGGCGGCGGCGTTCTGCGCCAGCAGTCCGAAACCGGTGCGCTGATGGATTTGACGGAAGCGATGAACGCCGATGGCGGTGCCTGGGCAAAGGATTACAAGCCGGCGGCCCTCAATGGACTGACCTATGACGGCAAGGTCTACGCCGTTCCTTACCGCATGGGCACCATCAGCTTCTACTACAACAAGGAGCTGTTCGAGAAAGCCGGCCTCAACGCCGAGGACATCAAGACCTGGGGTGATTTTCTTGCGGCGGTGAAGACGCTGAAAGACGCAGGCATCACACCGATCGCCGGCGGTGGTGGCGACAAGTGGCCGCTGCACTTCTACTGGAGCTACCTCGTGATGCGAAACGGCGGTCAGGAGGTCTTCGAGGACGCCAAGAACAACGAAGGCGAGGGCTTCCTCGATCCAGCCATCATCAAGGCGGGCGAGCAACTGGCCGAGCTGGGTAAGCTGGATCCCTTCCAGGGCGGTTATCTTGGTGCCACCTGGCCGCAGACACTGGGCGTCTTCGGCGACGGCAGGGCGGCCATGCTGCTCGGCTTCGAGCACACCGAGGCGAACCAGCGGACGAACGCCGGCGACGGGAAAGGGCTTGCGCCGGAGAACATCGGACGCTTCCCGTTCCCTGTGGTCGAAGGCGGTGCCGGCAAGGTGACCGACACGCTAGGTGGCCTGAATGGCTGGGCCATCACTAAGGGCGCTTCTCCTGAAGCCGTGGATTTCCTTCGCTTCCTGACGAGCCCGGAGCAGGAGAGCAAGATGGCGGCTGCCGGCATGATCATACCGGCCGCCACCGGAGCGGAGGAAGGGTTGAAGAACCCGCTGATGCGTGAAGCGGCGGACCAGCTTGCTGCCTCGACCTGGCACCAGAACTTCTTCGATCAGGACCTGGGACCGTCGGTCGGACGCGTCGTCAACGACGTCTCCGTCGAAATCCTCGCCGGTCAGATGACGCCCGAGGAGGGTGCGCAGATGATCCAGGACGCGCGCGAGCTCGAGTAGCAACGCAGCTTCGGCCAGCGGGCGGCTCGCGTGCCGCCGGCTGGCCAGCATGATGGCTTGCACGGAGGAGACAGCAAGCATGACGGACATTCCTGTCACGGCGGCAGCAGGACCCGCGGCTCTGCCGGCGAAGGTTCGCTACAAGAGCCCCACCGCACGCGGACGGCTTCCGGTGTTGGTACTGTTTCTTCCTCCGGCGCTGCTTTTGTTTACGCTCTTCGTCATTCTGCCGATGGGGGAGGCCGCCTGGTACAGCCTGTACCGCTGGAACGGCTACGGAACTCCGACCGAGTTCGTCGGCACCCGAAATTTTACCGTGCTCTTCAACAATGGTGCTTTCTCGCAGGCCCTGATCAACAACGGGCTGATCATCGTTGTTTCTCTGCTGTTGCAGATCCCGCTCGCGATCTGGCTGGCGATGATGCTCGCACACAAGATCGCGGGCGTCGTCGCTTTCCGTCTGATCTTCTTTCTTCCCTACGTACTGGCGGACGTTGCGGCAGGCCTAATCTGGCGCTTCGTCTATGACGGCGACTATGGTCTGTTTGCAGCATTGGCCGGCTTCGTCGGTGTGGCCACGCCTTATGTTCTCGCCGACCGCGATCTCGCTATCTATGCGGTTCTCGCCGTCATCGTCTGGAAGTATTTCGGCTTTCACATGATGCTGTTCATTGCCGGCCTGCAGGCGGTGGACAAAAGCGTACTGGAGGCAGCCGAGATTGACGGCGCGACCGGCTGGCAGAAGTTCCGCTACGTGACCCTGCCGCTTCTGGGGTCAACCGTACGGTTGTCAGTCTTCTTTGCCATCATCGGCTCGCTGCAGCTTTTCGACCTGATCATGCCGCTGACCGGTGGCGGACCATCGAACTCGACCCAGACCATGGTCACCTTCCTTTACACCTACGGCGTCACCCGCATGCAGGTGGGGCTCGGAAGCGCCGTCGGCGTCGTACTGTTCGTCATCTGCATCACGCTGGCCTTCGGCTACAAACGGATATTCATGCGCCATGACTGATACGACATCGCAAGTTCGCATGACGGCGGGAACGCGCCTTTATCTCTACGTCTCGCTGTCGCTCGTCGCAGCGATTGTGCTGGTGCCGCTCGTCACGACCGCACTCGGCGGCTTCAAGTCCCTCGGCGACTTGCGGACCAGCCCCTTCGGACTGCCGACGGACTGGGTCTGGTCCAACTATACCGACATTCTGTTTGGCGAACGCTACTGGCGGC
>DASYHX010000604.1:0-11178 GCA_035998065.1 Pseudorhizobium sp. | reverse complement strand
GTTGCCGATGGCCGCGCCGCCGATCTCGCCAACCGCCAGGACCAGGTGATGGAGACGATACGCGCTTCGGTTGCGGCGCAGTCCCAGGTGCTGTCCCAGGCCGCAGACGACATTCTTGCCCGCGAACCGGTGGCCGACCGTCGCTTTGTACCGCTTTCCTCCGCCGAAGCCGTTCTTCGCTATGCGGCGGACTTCATCCCTGCTTGGGCCGGTGCGATCTCGATCGACCTGCTGCCGGCCGTGCTCGTCTTTATCCTCGCTGTGGTAAGCGGCGCCATCCGTCGGCAGGAGGAGAGACTGCCCTTCGCCCAGCGGATTACCGCTGCGGAGCTGCTTGAGGCGCTGGAGGTCCAGCGGGCGCTTGGCCGCAACGGGGTGGATGTCGAAAAAGCCCTGCAGGATGCGGAGGACGACGAGACGCGGGAACGCGAGTCCAACATCACCAGCCTTGAGATGGCGGCCAAGACACCGCGCAAGGGTCCTCCCGCATGAGGCCTCCCTCGCTTGCGCTGCGTCTGAAGGAGACATTTCTGCGAACTGACGACGGCGCGCTCATGCGCTACGCGTTCTTCAGCCTTCTTGCAGCCGCTGGTATCTTTGTGGCCATCGATGTGCGGGAACTTAGCCTCGCCAATGCAAATCTGCCTGGCCATGACCCCATGCACACCGACGCGCCGGTTCTGCCGCCGGCACTCACCGATGGCGTGCCGCAAGCGCCTCCGGTCCAGCCTGAAAGTCCGCCGGAGGTTCTGCGCCAGCCGATGCGCTTCGAGCTGCTTTCCGGCGGCACGCTTCGTGCTGAGGGTTCGATTGATCTCGGGGCGGCGGTCAGGTTCGCAGAAGAAATTGAAGCGCGCGGCGAATACGTGAAGTCGGTGGCGCTGAACTCACCGGGCGGCTCTGTGGACGACGCTCTCGCGATGTCGATGCTCATCCGGGAAAAGGGGCTGAACACGACAATCGCCTCGAAGGCGCTTTGCGCCTCGTCCTGCCCGATCGTCTTTGCCGGAGGTGTCAGTCGGGAAGCCGACAAGGATGCCGTCGTTGGCGTCCACCAGGTGTTCAACGCTGGTCAAGCTCGCCCCTCGCCTGAACAGGCAATGTCCGGCGCACAGAGCACAACTGCCCGTATCGCGCGCCACCTGGACGAGATGGGCATCGGCGCCGGACTTTGGATCAACGCTCTGGAAACACCGCCGGACCGGCTCTATTACCTTACCGTCAACGAGATGGCTAAGTTCAAGCTGACGACCGATGCGGTTGCGACGGCGAAGCAGAAGGACTAGCGCTGTTCAGGAGGGCCGGACGCGATCCGCGCCTTCACCTCCGACAAACTCTCGGTGCCAGCCTTCTTCAATCCCGCTCCGGCAAGCTCCAAGGCGACGCCAGGGTGCTCCCGGACAAGCGTCTTCAAGGCAGCAAGAAACGCCACGGTCCCTATCCGCGCCGCCGGCGTCTTGCCAAAACGCTTCAACGCCAGCCGCTCTAGGCGGCCGGCTCTCCGCTTCTGGCGCCGATGGGGTTTGGCTTCAGTCTCGCCTAGTGCGTGGCGCTGCTGGCGAAAGGGCGATCTTCCTTCGCCTCCTCCCGCGACTGGCGCGTCGACCGCTTGTCATCCTTCGTCTGCGGGAGATAGGATCTTGCGGATTCGGTCACGACACCCATGGCCGCATGCGCAGCACTCTGCACCGCATCACCTGCAATCCCTATTGCGCCCGCACCTTTGCGAGCGCCTTTTTTGCCTGCATGCGCCACCTCATCCCGCTCTTCCGCTAGGACCGCAGCGGCCGCGGCTGCTCCCGCCATTAGCGCCTTGCCGAGGATGTCGCGGCCCGTCTTGCTGGCCAGCATGGCTTTCAAAGACTTGGACTTGCGGATGGACTTCGGCACCTTGAAGCCACCCACCTTCTTCGGAATTCTGTTCTTCTTGGCCATCGGGATCTCCTTTGGCGAGAAAACGCTGAAGAGGCTGCCGCTGTTCCCGGCCCCCGCCCCTGCCGGATTGCAACTCGCGCGTCAAAGGCTTAGCTTCGCGCCACCCTCAGGACGGGCGACGGCATGGAACTCTCCGACAAGCGCATCCTTCTCATCATCTCGGGCGGCATTGCCGCCTATAAGAGCCTTGACCTCATCCGCCGCCTTCGCGAGCGGGGCGCCTCTGTGCGTCCGGTGATGACGGCAGCCTCGCAGGAGTTTGTCACGCCGCTGGCGGTCGGCGCGCTTTCCGCGTCGCATGTCTATACCGAACTCTTTTCTCGCGAGGACGAGCAGGATGTCGGGCACATCCGCCTTGCCCGCGAATGCGACGTCGTTCTGGTGGCGCCGGCAAGTGCCGACCTCTTGGCGAAGATGGCGCATGGATCGGCAAATGATCTTGCGAGCACGATTTTGCTTGCAAGCGACCGTCCAGTGCTCGTGGCGCCTGCGATGAACCCGAAGATGTGGTCTGCTGCCGCAACGGCGCGCAATGTTGCAACATTGAGGGCCGACGGGGTTCACTTCATCGGGCCGATGCGTGGGGAGATGGCGGAGGGTGGTGAGGCAGGACTGGGCCGCATGGCGGAACCGCTCGAGATTGCGGATGCTGTCGGCCGCCTGCTGGGCAGCGCCAAAGGCCCGCTATCTGGCCGAACCGCCATCGTCACCTCAGGGCCCACCCACGAGCCGATCGACCCGGTCCGTTACATTGCCAATCGCTCCTCTGGCCGCCAGGGGCATGCGATCGCTGCCGCGCTGGCACGCCTTGGCGCGGATGTGACGCTGGTGTCCGGGCCTGTTTCCATCGCCGATCCGCCGGGAGTGCGCACCATTCATGTGGAGCGTGCGGAGGAAATGCTCCGCGCCGTGGAGGCGCGACTGCCGGCTGACATCGCCGTCATGGTCGCGGCCGTTGCCGACTGGCGGGTGGCAGGTGCTGCGGACCAGAAGATCAAGAAGCGGCCCGAGGAAGGTCCGCCCGCGCTGCAACTGGCCGAAAATCCGGACATCCTGAAGACAGTTGGCCATCATCCGCAACGGCCCAACCTTGTGGTCGGGTTTGCAGCAGAAACGCAGGACCTGGAAGAAAATGCGCTTCAGAAGCTGCGGCGCAAGGGGGCAGACATGATCGTTGCCAACGACGTCTCGCCTGAAACCGCGATCATGGGGGGAAGCCGCAATCGCGTAAAGATTGCCTCTGCCGCGGGGATCGAAGACTGGCCGGAGATGAGCAAGGGCGAGGTGGCCGAGCAACTGGCTGCGTTGATTGCCGAACGCCTTGGCGACCCCTAGGCCGCCTGCGCTGGTCTCTCGGGAAGGAACCGCTCGACAGACAGTCCCGCATCGCCAACGACCACAATGCTGCCGTCCGGTATCTCCGCCCAGCGATCTACCTCATCGTTCAGCGGCTCAGACACGAGGCAGTAGCTCGATGCATCCCCAAGCGGCGCAGCATACAGCGTCGGAGGACGACTGTCGGTCGCGTAGCGGACGGCATAGAGCGAGCGACCATCCGAGAAGGCTGCGGTGAAGCGCACCAGAACCTCGCTGCAAAGTTCGGCCGATAAGCGTTCCACCGTGGCGATGGCACGCGCGATCGCTCCTTGCGGATTCTCATCCAAGCCAAATTCCAGCGCCAGAAGGAAAAGGAGCTCGGAATCCGTCGTTCCGGTGCGGGCATGGAACAGACTATCGGAAAGCATCGCTTCCATGCGTCGGCGAATGCGGTCGAAGCCGGAGATCTGGCCATTGTGCATGAAGGACCAGCGGCCGTTGACGAAGGGGTGGCAGTTGTCGCGGCGAGTTGCTCCGTGCGTGGCTGCCCGCACATGGGCCAGAAATAGCGGCGAGCGTATCTGCCGCGCTATGCTGCGCAGGTTGCAATCGGACCACGCGGGCAGGATGTCACGATAACGGCCGGGCTCCGCGTGATCACCATACCAGGCGATGCCGAAGCCGTCGCCATTGGTCGCCGTCTTGGCGCGGGTCGCGCAATGTGACTGCTCGATCAGCGAATGCGCAGGGGAAGAAACAAGCTCTTCCAGGTAGATTGAATTTCCACGATAGGCTGCCCAGCGGCACATGCTCTTAGAGCTCCGGTTTTCGTATTCGACGCACTCCTCCGGAAGATTCGCGGCAGAAGCGTTAACGCAACGTAAATCCTGCACCTTAAGTGGCGTATTTGTGACAGCCGCGCTATTCCCCTTATGGCGTCGGAACCCGGTCCCGACCTTGCCACATCCGTCTGGTGGTCTACATAGCGTGTCATGTCGCCTTCCAATCCATCGCACGCCGGAGATGATCAAGACCCGCTTCAGCCATCCGATTGGCTGGTAAAGACGCTGGTCGAGGAGCCTGACCGCTGGGCGCTCTTTCTCGATATCGACGGCACTCTGATCGATCTTGCGCCGTCCCCGGATGAAATCATCGTTCCGCAAGAACTCCCCGGCCATCTTTCTTTATTATCGCAGCATCTTGGAGGAGCGCTCGCGCTGGTCACCGGACGTGCCCTGCCTTACGCCGACGAGCTATTTCAGCCTCACCAGTTCCCGATTGCCGGCCTGCATGGCTCCGAGCGTCGGCTAGCTGATGGTAGGTTGGATCATGTCACGGCAACCGAAGCCTTCGAAGAGGTGAAGAACGCGCTTTGCGTTGCAGCGGGCGGATGGCCGGGCATCCTGATCGAGGATAAGGGCGCCGCCATTGCCGCGCACTATCGTCAAGCACCGGAGAGACGGGCCGAACTGGAAAAAGTGATGGAATATTACCTGCTGCAGGCAGGAAACGACTTTGCTCTCCAGCGCGGCAAGATGGTCTTCGAGATCCGCCCGGCACGCGCCGACAAGGGCGGGGCTTTGGAGGCTTATCTTAGTGAACCACCCTTCAAGGGGCGCCGACCGATCGCAATCGGCGACGACGTGACCGACGAGGCAATGTTCAAGGTGGTCAACAGCCTGAACGGCAAGTCAATCCGTGTCGCCGAGAGGAGCGATGGCACTGAAGCACGCGCAGTGATCGCGTCGGCCGCGCTCGTTCGCGATGCCTTGGCACGTATCGCCGAACAAACCACACCACATGATCTATCTCAGAAAGGAAGACGCACTTGAGCCGCCTCGTGGTCGTTTCCAACCGGGTTACCTTGCCAGCCAAGGGCGGCGCTGCGCCGGCCGGTGGCCTTGCCGTGGCGCTTCAGGCAGCGCTGGAGGAGCGAGGGGGCATCTGGATGGGCTGGTCTGGCAAGTCCAGCGGCACGAAAGAGCCGGAACCGCTTTCGTTGCAAGAACATGGCAACATCACCTACGCCCTGACCGACCTCACCAAGACGGACGTCGAGGAGTACTACGAGGGATTTGCCAACCGTGTGCTTTGGCCGATCTGCCATTATCGCCTGGATCTGGCGGAGTACGGCCGGAAGGAGATGGCCGGCTACTTTCGCGTGAACCGCTTCTTTGCCCACCGGCTGGCGCCGCTTCTCGAGGAAGACGACGTTATCTGGGTGCACGATTACCACCTTATCCCCCTCGCGGCCGAACTGCGTCAGATGGGCGTGAAGAACAAGATCGGCTTTTTCCTCCATATTCCCTGGCCGCCTGCGGACGTCCTGTTCACCATGCCCGTTCACGAGGAGATCATGAGAGGGCTCTCCCACTATGATCTGGTGGGCTTTCAGACGGATCATGATCTGTCGAACTTCGGCGGCGGCCTTGTCCGGGAAGGCATCGGCGAAGCTCTCGGGGACGGGCTCTTCACCTCCTACGGACGTACCTTCAAGGGCGGCTTTTATCCAATCGGTATTGAGACAAGGGCGTTTTCCGAGTTTGCGACCAAGGCAGCACGCAACATTATGGTGCGCAAGGCGCGCCAGAGCATCGAAGGCCGCGACCTGATCATTGGGGTCGACCGGCTAGACTATTCCAAGGGTATTACCCAGCGGATCGATGCTTTCGAGCAGTTCGTCAAGGTCAATCCAGGGTACCACAACAAGGTCACCTACCTGCAGATCACGCCTAAGTCTCGCTCGGAAGTACCCGAATATGAACAGATGCAGCGCACGGTGGCAGAACAGGCAGGCCGTGCCAACGGCGCAATCGGGACCGTAGACTGGGTTCCGATCCGCTACATCAATCGCTCGATCGGGCGCCCTGTGCTTGCAGGTCTGTATCGGCTTGCAAAGATCGGGCTTGTGACCCCGTTGCGCGACGGGATGAACCTTGTTGCCAAGGAGTATATCGCGGCTCAAGATCCTGACGATCCAGGCGTTCTCGTGCTATCGCGTTTCGCAGGTGCAGCACGTGAACTCAAAGGCGCTCTTCTGGTCAATCCCTACGACATCGAAGGGACTGCCAACGCCATTGCCCGCGGCCTGAGCATGTCTCTCGAAGAGCGGCAGGAGCGGTGGCGCAGAATGATGGACCACCTGCTCGAGCACGACGTGATGCGCTGGTGCGACGACTTCCTGGCCGATCTCGCTCCTGAGCGCTGACGGTGCAGATCATCTTTCGGCGCCAATAACGCGAGCTCTTCCGCCACAAGGCTATCACGCGGCCTTGGCGACGTGATACTCCTTGATAGCCACCATCTTGATGGCTGGATACCGTTCGGCCTCATAGCGCAGCGAAAACGCATCCTGCGCCAGGAAGACGGGATCGCCATCCAGATCGCGAGCAATATCGCCGCGCTTGACGTTGAGGAACTTCTCCAGTTCCGCCGGCTGGTCGGATGAGATCCAGCGGCAGACGGAGAATCGGGACATCTCGAACGAGACGGGCAGCGTGTACTCCGCCGAAAGCCGTTCCTTCAGCACGTCAAGCTGCAGCGCACCGACGACGCCGACGATGGCCGGGGAGCCGTCCTCGGGCGAGAACAACTGTACCACGCCCTCCTCTGCCATCTGCTGAAGAGCCTCCTTCAGCTTTTTCGCCTTCATGGCATCCTCCAGCCGCACGCGGCGCAGGATCTCCGGCGAAAAATTCGGCACACCTTGGAACACCAGTTGCTCCCCCTCGGTGAGCGTATCGCCGATACGCAGGGTTCCGTGGTTGGGAATGCCGACAACATCGCCGGCATAGGCGGTATCTGCAAGCTGCCGCTGGGACGCAAAGAAAAACTGCGGGGCCGTCAGCCCCATCTGCTTGCCGGTGCGCGCCAGCCGCGCCTTCATGCCGCGCTCCAGCTTGCCGGAACAGATGCGGGCAAACGCAATGCGGTCGCGATGGTTCGGATCCATGTTCGCCTGGATCTTGAAGACAAAAGCCGTCATCTTGTCTTCGTCGGCATGGACTGTACGAATGTCAGCCACCTGGTCGCGAGGCGGCGGCGCAAAGTCGCCGAGCGCGTTGATCAGGTCGCGCACCCCGAGATTTCGCAGAGCCGAGCCAAAAAACACCGGCGTCATATGACCTTCCAGGAAAGCGTCCCTGTCAAACGGGCGGCAAGCCTCGATCGCAAGCTCCACCTCTTCGATGAAGGCAGCGCGCTCGTTCTCCGGCAGCCGGTCCGCCACGCTCTGCGGTCCGTTGACCGGGGTCGCCTCCACCTGGGTATCGGCACCGCGTACCGTGTTGTCGGCGAGATGGTAGGAGCCGCAGAAGGTTTTCGAACGGCCGATCGGCCAGGTGACCGGGGCAGTATCCAGCGCCAGCTTTTCCTCCACCTCGTCCAGGATCTCGAAGGGATCGCGGCTTTCTCGGTCCATCTTGTTGATGAATGTGATGATCGGGATATCGCGCATCCGGCAGACTTCGAAGAGTTTTAGCGTGCGCGGCTCGATGCCCTTGGCAGCGTCGATGACCATAACGGCCGCATCCACCGCCGTAAGCGTACGATAGGTGTCGTCAGCGAAGTCTTCGTGGCCGGGAGTGTCGAGAATGTTGAAGACGTTGCCGTCATACTCGAAGGTCATCACCGAGGTGACGACGGAGATGCCGCGCTCGCGTTCGATCTTCATCCAGTCCGAACGGGTCTGGATACGATCCTTCTTCGCCTTGACCTCGCCGGCAAGCTGGATGGCGCCGCCGAACAGCAGCAACTTTTCGGTGAGCGTGGTCTTACCCGCATCCGGGTGCGCGATGATCGCAAATGTACGGCGGCGGGACACCGCCTCGGCGAGACTTTCAGCCATATCTGGTAAATCCTGTGAGTTGCCGCGTATCTAGCGATTTGGCGGGCGTTATGCAATTGAGGGATAGCGAGCATCAACATTCAAACGAGGATAGCCGTGGCCATCATTCATCTTAGCGACAGGCACACGAGAGATAGGGCTGTGTTCGAAGGCAACGTAGCCAGCGTTAGCTCGCACGTATACGTCAGCGAAAGTACAACGGTAGACCAGTTTGAAGTGTCACTGACTGTGGGAGAACGGTTTACTGATCGATTTCCAGCGCGCGAAGAACACTTTGATGCAATCGGCGCCTCCGGAGTTTTACTTAGACCAGGCTCGCAGTATCTTTTTACCACTCAAGAGTCGCTCCGGCTTCCCTATAACATGTTCGGGATTATCTTCCCAAAGGGCTCCCTAATGATACGCTATGGCGTCTTAGTTCCGACCACCAAAATCGATCCTGGCTTTCACGACAACCTGTATATTTTCGTCCAAAACTTAGGTCAAAAGCCTTACCGATTGGGACGAGGTGACACCATCGCATCGGTCTCATTTTTCTCAACAGACTCAACGCCTTTAGCTATTCCAGAAACCCAAAAACCTTCTCACATGGGAAAGATGCCTAAGCTTCGGGACAGTCTGCGAGGGCATGCGCAATGGCTTACTTCAAAAATGTGGGACTTCGTGCTTGCAGCAATAGGTGGAGGCCTTGCAGTGTTGTTGATCAACTTAATGACCGGAGACCAGTGATGTCGCTAGTTGTTGGTGAAAATTTGCGGCAGCTCTCCGCCTTCCATAAGATCTGCCCTGATGAAAGTTACGATGTCTTTTCCCTCAAGCTAACTCTTTGCCCAGATATATTCCTTCCGATCAACCTTGATCGCGAAATTGATTATGCCAACGCGGACGGAGAAGACTTTTATGAACAGACATCTATATCCCCAGATGGAATAGTCCTTGCGCCGGGGGCATGTTTCCTTGGCTGCTCACATGAACAAGTCCGTATACCCGTTGGCTTCTTTGGCAATGTGCAGACCAAGGGATCGTTAGCTCGGCTTTTCATATCCGTCCATCAGACCGACTGCCAAATCGAGCCGGGGTTTGAAGGCGCGATAACTTTTGAGATCACCAACAACTCTAAGCACAAAATCCGGTTGCGCAGGTATGATAATATAGCGCAACTTTTTATATGGACCTGCACCACCGACAATACCCCGCCCTATAATGGCAGATATTCTGGTTCGAAGCTTCCTACGTTGAAAGTTGTAAAACGGTGATCTTCGTTAAATATCTTTGCACGCCGACTTACATCCCAAGATACGAACCCACTTTCGAGACACGCGGCGCGGCTTGCGTTGACTTGAAGGCGGACATTCCGACACCCTTGGAACTCGCACCGGGGGAAAGAGCTGTGATCTCTACGGCACTTTCGTTCGAAATTCCTACTGGTTTCGAGGGTCAGGTTCGCTCTAGATCCGGGCTGGCCGCAAGGGCGGGGATCTTCATGCTCAACAGTCCGGGCATAATAGATTCCGATTACCGCGGGATTGTTTCGGTCGTCGCAGCCAATTTCTCGGAGGCTTTTTATATAATCGAGCCCAACATCAGGATAGCACAGTTTGCAATCTGCCCTATTCCCGAGGTTTGCTTCGTTGGATCCAGCACCCTAGCAGAAACAGCTCGCGGCGCCGACGGCTTTGGCTCGACGGGAGTTTAATGCGAAAATCATCGCAACTCTATCCCGTCCGAGCGGAATAACATTCCGCTAAGCTGTTCGCATTTAAAGGCTGATCGCTGGTCTTGTGCGGCTGGTCGCCTTACCTTGTGTCTAACCTAGGGAGAAAATCATGGCAGACATGAAGAAGCCGGGCCGCGGCCGCATCTATTCCTCGATCACCGAGACCATCGGAGACACGCCGATCGTTCGCCTCGACAAGCTGGCGAAGGAAAAGGGCGTGAAGGCAAACCTGCTGGCGAAGCTCGAATTCTTCAATCCGATCGCCTCCGTCAAGGACCGCATCGGCGTCGCGATGATCGCGAGCCTTGAGGCGCAGGGCAAGATCACGCCCGGCAAGACGACGCTGATCGAGCCGACGTCGGGCAATACCGGCATTGCGCTGGCCTTTGCCGCCGCCGCCAAAGGCTACAAGCTGATCCTGACGATGCCGGAGACGATGTCGATCGAGCGGCGCAAGATGCTGGCGCTGATGGGCGCCGAACTGGTGCTGACGGAAGGCCCCAAGGGCATGAAGGGCGCGATCGCCAAGGCCGAGGAACTGGCCGCAAACACGCCGGACGCCATCATTCCGCAGCAGTTCGAAAACGCCGCCAATCCGGAGATCCACCGCAAGACGACGGCCGAAGAGATCTGGAACGACACCAACGGCGAGGTGGACATCTTCGTCTCCGGCATCGGCACCGGCGGCACGATCACCGGCGCCGGCCAGGTCCTGAAGGGTCGCTAGCCGGAGATCAAGGTGATCGCCGTAGAGCCGACCGACAGCCCGGTGCTTTCAGGCGGCAACCCCGGCCCGCACAAGATCCAGGGGATCGGTGCGGGATTCGCGCCGAAGATCCTCGACACCGAAATCTATGACGAAGTCGTCACCGTCTCCAATGACGAGTCCTTTGAGATGGCCCGGCTCGTCGCCCGCCTCGAAGGGGTGCCGGTCGGGATTTCGTCCGGCGCAGCCTTGACCGCCGCGATCCGGGTCGGCAGCCGCGAGGAACATGCCGGCAAGAATATTGTCGTCATCATTCCGTCCTTCGCGGAACGCTATCTATCGACCGCGCTGTTCGAAGGCTTGGGTGGCTGATCATTGCAGCGAGTAGCGAGTAGCGAGTAGCGAGTAGCGAGTAGCGAGTAGCGAGTAGCGAGTAGCGAGTAGCGAGTAGCGAGTAGCGAGTAGCGAGTGTCAACCGGGTGATGGTCTGCACCGCAAGCCTTCATTCCCTTGCCCTGTTCGCTATCGGCTAGTCGCTACTCGCTTATCTCGTTACGCCGCAGCCGCGAGCCGCTCTCCGGCCATTCGGTAGGAGATTGCCTCCGCCAAGTGAATGCGGCCGACGGTGTTTGAGCCATCGAGATCGGCCAGAGTACG
>DASYHX010000602.1:0-3492 GCA_035998065.1 Pseudorhizobium sp. | reverse complement strand
ACAACACCATGTTCTGCGATTTCGCGCAGAATGCCCTCACCAGTGTCGATCAGTCGGGGGAGGTTTTGGGGCTTCAATCTGCACGCCTGCTGATTGAGCGCGTGCGCGGGCGCACCGAACCTGCGCACTTCGTCGTCACGCCTCGCGTTGTCGCACGCAACAGCTCAGGCAGAAGGTCCTGATTTCAACGCCGCCAACTCACGACCCACAGGACAAGACTTGTGGATCTCATACTGTCAATTCGACAGCAACGGGATCGTTTGATCGGTCAGCCTCCATGCAATGGCAGCTTTCAGGAAATCGGCCAGGCGGGTCGAACGTCTGAACGGGGGTCGAGTGCTGCCGTTGCCTAAACTGCCCAATGAACGGCAGCTTTCCCGGTTTGGGGAATCGAAGCTGACGGACTGGTGTCGGCCCCATGTTAGCCCTTAGTCGCCGGCTTCATCAGCGGAGAGTAAATCTCGAGGAATGCGGAGGGGCTCGCAACAACTGGTCTATTAGTTTCTCCGTAAGCAGCGGCAGGCTTATGGGCGCTGGTGCGCGTTGGGCGCTCACCTAATGGAGATCCAACTTTCACCCCCAGAGAGGTGTGCAGATACTCTTTCAAAGTGCCGAGCTGGACCCAGAGTACCTCCGCCGCAGCCACAGCTAGGTATGTTCGAAACTTTCAGCTGCGACCAAGGCGCCTCCTCGCACCCTCTCCGGAACGGTTGACCGCTCTATCTGTTGTGCCGCTGCGGGGGACACCAAACAGGAGGAAGATGACGATGTCATTTATGACGAAGTCGGCAGCTGTGATGCTTGCCACCACCGCCGTATTCGCGCCAGCTGGTGTTACCTATGCGCAAAGCCTCGAAGGGGCACAGGCTCAAGCTACAGTATCGCTCAACGTTCGCTCCGGACCGGGAACTGGGAATGGTGTAATCGATACGCTTAGTCCAGGTGAACGCGTTTCCGTTGAGCAATGCCGCAGTGGCTGGTGCTATATCGAGCATCCCGGCCCCGACGGCTGGGTTTCAAGCCGTTACCTTAATGCTGCAAGCGGCGGTTCTGGCGGCGGTAGCCAGGATAGTGGCGGCGAGAGTTCATTCACCGGATCGGCTCGCGCCACGACAGCTCTAAATGTTCGCTCCGGGCCTGGCACTGGCAACCGCATCGTTGATGCGCTCTACGAAGGCCAGGAGGTTGATGTTGGTGAATGCCGCAGTGGCTGGTGCCAGATCAGCACTGCCCGCGGGACGGGCTGGGTTTCCAATCGCTACCTTGAGCGTACCAGTGGTAGTTCTGGCGGCGGCGGTGGACAGCCATCCAGCGGTGACGGTCTTGCAGGCGGTTATGCCCAGTCAACGGCTGCACTCAACGTTCGCTCGGGGCCTGGCACCGGCTCCCAGATCGTTGACGCCCTGTTTACAGGCGAGCGAGTGGAAGTACTTGAGTGCCGGAGTAGTGGTTGGTGCCAGATTTCCAGCGACGATGGCAAGGGCTGGGTCGCCAGCCGCTATCTGGAGCCCGCACGCGCCGGAGGCGGCAATCAGAGCGGGGGCTCCGGCGTGACCATCTCAACCCCCGGTTTCAGCTTCTCGATAGGTACAGGGGGGAACATCGAGTGGAATGTTCCAAACCGCAACCGGGACGGTGAAGTCTGCTTCTTTGAGGACTTTGACTACGGCGGCAACAGCTTCTGTGCCGAGCCTGGTGATCGTGATGCCGATCTGCAGGACTTCAACGACACAATCTCTTCGATCCGGGTTTCCGGCGATGTGGAAGTCCAGGTCTGCGAGGACTATGACTTCCAAGGTCGGTGCGCCGTGATAACGTCGAGCCAGCCGCGCTTTGAGGGGCGCAACAACGATATCATTTCCTCCTATCGCGTCCGCTAGATCGGTCTGAACTGGGCTTCAGGTTTCGATCTGGAGCCCTTTAACGCCGCATTTTTGATCTAGCCTTAAGGCGGTTTCAGAACACCTCACTATCGCGGTTTGATCGAGAAGTTCGGTTGAAACCTGCAGGTCTGCAAAGCGCACAACTTCGGCCGCCCAGGCGGCATGGACTATCACCCGAATGCTGACTTTCCGCTAGGCTACCGGCGGTGGCTGAGTTGGGGTGGAGAGGCGACAGTCCGCTGTTGGATCAAGAAAGCAGACGCGGGGGGCTGATTGTCCACGCCAGGGGACAGGAGCAAAGTCTCTACTGGGCCTGTTGATCAGCCGTTCAACATCTCCACCGCCGCAGAGGCGATGTCTCGAGCAGCGTACGGCTTTCCGAGAAAACGGCTCTTTTGCGGAATGTCGGCCAGCTGAACCTTGCGGTGGCCTGACGTGACTATGATCTTGATCGGTGGCCACCGGTCGCTCACCGCCGCAGCAAGTTTGAGACCATCCATACTGCCAGGCATGTCTACGTCGTGAACATCACTTGGATGTCGGTGTTTGCCGCAAGCGCCTTGATTGCCTCATCGGCATTTGCCGCCTCAAGCACCTTAGTTCCAAGGTCCCGCAACTGGTCAGAGATGTCCATGCGGACCAGCGGTTCGTCCTCGACCACCAGCACTGTGATTGGGGCAGGCATCATTACTTCCCCTAGCGAACACAACTGACGCCTGGAGTGGCAATGAGCTTGAGGACCTAACGATGCCGCTATCACAGCGAATCTACCTAAATCCTCATGGTGACGGCAGCTTTCTGTCGAAGTAAGTGTTCCCGAAAGCCTCTTTCTTGCGCGATGATCCATGAGCAGTCCGAACGAAGATCGCCGAATAAACGACGAGATACATGCTACCCGCGCGGGATCTGACCCCTTCGCCGCAGCCATGCGGGCTACTCGCATGCCCATGCTGATTACGGATCCTCGCCAGCACGACAATCCCATTGTCTTCGTCAACGAGGCCTTCCTCAAGCTGACGGGCTACACTCGTGAAGAAGTCTTGGGCCGCAACTGCCGTTTCCTTCAAGGGCCAGGCACCAACAACGAAGATGTGGGCCGTATCCGGAGCGCCATTGAGCACCGTGAGACAATCGAGTTAGAGCTGCTCAACTATAAGAAGGACGGAGGGATCTTCTGGAATCGGGTACTGATTTCGCCAGTGTTCGATGGCGATGAGCTTACCTACTTCTTCGCTTCGCAGCTTGATGTCACGAGAGACAAGGTCGGTGACCCGCGCAAGGCTGACAGCGGTGACGAGATGCGCCGCCGCATTGCGGACCTAACGGCAGCCGAAGAGCGCCTTCACTTCACCCTCAAGGCAGGTGGACTGGGGACCTGGACGCTGGATGTGCCCAGTCAGCGCCTGGTCGTCAGTGCGCTTTGCAAGCTGAATTTCGGACGCGGGCCTTCGGACTCCTTCACCTATCAGGAGCTGCAATCATCAATACACCCTGACGACGTGGACCGCTGGCGCGAGAGGCTGGGTGCTGCACTTCATGCCGATGGTGAATTCAACATTGAGTACCGTATCAACACTCCAGATGGCCAGGAACGTTGGATAGAGATTCG
>DASYHX010000599.1:0-5015 GCA_035998065.1 Pseudorhizobium sp. | reverse complement strand
GCCCGCTTGTTCGATTAAAGGGATGAGGGCGCCAACATCGTACGGCTTCAGACCGCTCTCAATCACCAGGTCCACATGCCCGGCGGCAAGCAGCGCGTAAGCATAGCAATCGGTCCCATAGCGGAAGAGCCGCACATGTCGCTCAACGGCGTGATAGCGCTCCGCCTCCTCTTCCAGGAAGATGTGCGGCGAGGTCGTAAACAGGATTGCGTCCGACAGAGTGGTGCAGGCGCGTGTTCGGACCTGCCGTTCGCCATCAGGCCCGCTATACCAGGAGCGCTCACCATCGGCGAAATACCGTTCTCCAGTAAACGGCTGGTCCATCAGTCCCATCAGCGAACGGCCGCCGCTCTGGAGACCAATCAGCGTTCCCCACACCGGCACGCCGGAAATGAAGGCGCGCGTGCCGTCGATCGGGTCGATGACCCAGATGTGCTCGCGATCCAGGCCGATGCCGTCATGTTCCTCGCCGAGAATGCCGTGCTCGGGAAAGCGCTCTTCGATCAGCCTGCGGATGGCCGTCTCCGCCGCCCGGTCCCCTTCGGTCACAGGATCGAATCCGCCCTCCAGCTTGTTTGTAACATAGGCGCCGGTCCGGAAGCGCGGCAGCGTCTCCGCCTTTGCGGCGTCGGCGAGGGCATAGAAGAAGGCGCGATCGGGAACCATGAAGACCTCATGAGAGAATGTCCCAGCCGTTCTAACCGGGATAGAGCAAGATGCAATGTGGGAGAACTGCAACAGCCGTTGTCTAAAATATAGCCACGACGTCTGTGTGCTTGACAATTGTGCAACGCAAACATAATGTCACATCACAGTCTTCGACTGTAATGCCCTCCTTGGGTGTTTCCTCCCTAGACTAGCCGCGCCTCGGCGCGGTTTTTTTTGCCCGCCGGGTGAACGAACTACTCCGCGGCCAGCGCGGTGGTGCTGCCGAATTCCTCGGCGAATTGCGCCATGCCGCGCATGAAGGTGGACACCGCTCCGACCATCGACTCAAAGTCGGGCCGCTTTTGAAGCGTCACCTCGTCCATGTAGAGCGCCCGGCTGATCTCGATCTGCAGGGCGTGGAGGCCGCGAACGGGTCGTCCATAATGTTCAGTGATGAAGCCCCCGGCATAGGGCTTGTTGCGCACCGCCGTGAACCCCAGTTCCGTCAGCAGACTGATCGCGGCCCGGGACAATTCCGCCGAGGCGCTCGTGCCATAGCGATCGCCGATGATGATGTCGGGGCGGATGTCCGACCCCGAGACGCGGATGTTGCCCGGCATCGAGTGGCAGTCTATGAGGACACTGAAGCCGAAGCGTGCGTGCGTGCGTGCGATGAGACGACGCAAGGCGGCATGATAGGGCTTGTAGATCTCCTCAATGCGCGAAAGCCCCTCCTCCACGCTTAATCTGCGCCGGTAGATCTCCATATTCTCCGCCACGATGCGCGGGATGGTGCCCAGGCCGCCTGCCACACGCAGCGAACCGATGTTGACGAACGGCGGCAGCGGGCCGTCGAACATCTTCGGGTCCAGTTCATAGGGCTCGCGGTTGACGTCAAGATAAGCACGCGGGAAATGAGCTGCGAGCAGCGGCGCGCCAAGATCCGGCGCGGCAGCGAACAGTTCGTCGACATAATGGTCGGCGGAGCGGCGGATCGCGATGGAATCCAGCCTGGCATCATTCAGGAACGAGGTCGGATAGTGGCGCCCGCTGTGAGGGGAGTTGTAGACGAAAGGCAGTGTCTGAGCGGTCGGTTCTGTAATTTCGAAATGATGATAATCGCCCGCTGCCCGATCCATCTAGCCTTTACCATGTCGCGAACTTCCCGATGCGGCATGTTGCCAGTTGCCTCTGGTGAAGTCCATACTATCTATCTGTTCTAGTGAACTGCGTCTGCCGCCATTAAATGGGCGTTTACCCTGATTTGGCTAGGCTGCATGCTCCAACTTTCTCGTGATGATGGACGACGACCCACGGATGATACAGAAAATTCTTCTCGCGGAAGACGACAACGACATGCGCCGCTTTCTGGTCAAAGCGCTTGAGAAGGCTGGCTATGAGGTATCCTCCTTCGACAACGGCGCAAGCGCCTATGACCGGCTGCGCGAAGAACCTTTTTCGCTGCTCCTGACCGACATCGTCATGCCTGAAATGGACGGAATCGAACTCGCCCGGCGCGCCACCGAGCTCGATCCGGATCTCAAGGTGATGTTCATCACGGGCTTTGCCGCCGTCGCCCTCAACGCCGACTCAAAGGCCCCCAAGGACGCGAAAGTCCTCTCGAAGCCCTTCCACCTCCGCGACCTCGTCAACGAGGTCAACAAGATGCTGACGGCCGCCTGAGGGGCAAGAACGGGACAGGCGCGGCCCTTCAAAAAAGCTTCGCATTCCTGACCAAAACCAGTTGACGGCCCGACCACCATATGGTCTATGCGCCGACATCGGATGGGCGTGTAGCTCAGCGGGAGAGCACTACGTTGACATCGTAGGGGTCACAAGTTCGATCCTTGTCACGCCCACCATCCAGTTTCAGATCAAGGGCTTCCGATCCGTCGGAAGCCCTTTTTTCGTCGCCTCCTGCAGACCGGCCTTGGCGTCAACCACGCCTGCTTCGCCAGCAACGGATGATGTTGGGGCTGTACGCCCCCCTTGCCACCGACACCGGAACTCTTTGCTGGAACATCGGCAGCTTCCACGGCGTTGTCAGGTCCAAAAGAAGAGGTGTCGAACATGCTGAAGTGGGCTTTGATCTTTCTCGTGATCTCTATCGTCGCTGGTTTCCTCGGCTTTTCCGGGGTTTCTGCTGCGACCGCGACCATTGCAAAAGTCCTGTTCTTCCTCGCCCTCATCGTCTTCCTGATCTTCTTGGTTCTCGCCTTCATGGCAGGAAGTCTCGTGTTCTAGGAGGCGCCCCCTGGTAGGAGTGCATCTCCTGCGAGGAGATGCACTCTCCTCTTTACCATCCGTTAACCATACACTTCATAGGTTGCAGAACGGCGAGTGGAGGAGGCCTCAACGCGTCTCAAGGTCCTGCAGACGCAGGAGCAACTGGCGGTACAGTCGCTGTCGATCGCCAACAGCAACTCCGAGACCATCATGCAGCTCTTCCGCTAAACTCCGCCTGCGGGGAAGGCCGCAACGGCCCTTTCCCCCTTGCATCGCACCCGAGAGCCATTAGACACTGAAAGAGTGAGCTTCCAAAGCACGAGTTTCAACGGCAGGCGGACCGATATGGCAGTCAGGATAGTCCCGGTGATCATGGCGGGCGGCAAAGGGACGCGCCTTTGGCCGTTGTCGCGGGCCAATGCACCGAAACAGTTCATCCAGTTCGTCGGCGAGCATACGCTTTTTCAGGAAACCCTTGCGCGGGTTTCCGACACCTCGCTCTACGATCCGCCGGTGATCGTCACCAACCAGGAGTTCCGCTTCTTGGTTGCCGAGCAGGCGCGCGAGATGGGCGTGAAGCTTGGAGGCACGCTTCTGGAGCCGATGGCACGCAACACAGCGGCGGCCATTGCGGCAGCCGCTGTCTTCATTGCCAGCCGTGCCGGGGAAGAGGCGGTCCTGCAGGTGCTGGCCTCCGACCATGAGATTGCCGCCGACGAGGACTACCTCGCAGCCATCCACATCGCCCGCGAGGCCGCCTGCTCCGGGAAGCTCGTCACCTTCGGGATCACGCCGACGGAACCGGCCACCGGATACGGCTACATCGAGGTTGGCGAAGCGCTGGCAGGGGGCGCGCATGCGGTCAAGGCCTTCGTCGAGAAGCCGCAGGCTGCCGAGGCTGAACGCATGCTGGCCGCCGGCGGCTTCTGCTGGAACTCCGGCATCTTCATGTTTACCGCAGGCCAGGTCCTGCACGAGATGGAGACCCATGCGCCCGAGATTGCCGCCGCCGCCCGTGCGTCGGTCGCAACGGCAGTTGCAGACCTCGACTTCATCCGGCTCGATGCCGAAGCCTTCGCCAAAAGTCCGGACATCTCGATCGACTACGCGATCATGGAGAAAACCGGCAATGCCGCCGTCGTGCCCTCCTCGTTCGCCTGGTCGGATCTGGGGAGCTGGGACGCGGTTTGGAAGCTTGGCCGCCGCGACGATGCAGGCAATGTCGTTTCTGGAAACGCCACCCTCCTCGACACGAAGAATTCGCTCGTCATGTCGCGCACAAGTCATCTCGCCGTCCAGGGGATGGAGAATGTCGCCATCGTTGCCAGCGAAGACGCCGTCTACATCGGACGGCTGGAGGACAGCCAGCATGTCGGCAAACTGGTGAAGCGCCTTGCAGAAGACAAGGAAACCGCACCGCTGACGCGGGATCACCCGACCTCCTACCGCCCTTGGGGCGGTTATACTTCGATCCTCAATGGCGACCGCTTTCAGGTCAAACGCCTCTTTGTCCGGCCGGGCAAGAAGCTCTCGCTGCAGAAGCACCACCATCGCTCCGAGCACTGGATCTGCGTCAAGGGCACCGCCGAGGTTACGATAGGCGACGAGGTGAAGGTCGTGAGGGAGAACGAGTCGGTCTATATTCCCCAGGGGGAGCTTCACCGCCTCGCCAACCCGGGCAAGATCATGCTCGAGATGATCGAGGTGCAGACGGGCTCCTACTTGGGTGAAGACGACATCATCCGCATCGTCGACGAGTTCGGCCGCAGCTAGACGGTTGGACCTGAGGCCTTGTCCACGCTGCTCGCCTGCTGGGAAATGTCATGCCTGCGTCGGTCGCAGCTTGCTTTCCCTCGCTGCCTTGCACACACTTGCACACACTCGTGGCCGGCCAGAGGAGCTGGATCTTGAATGGCTAGGGCACCGGCAGTGGATGAGAACCGACAAGCCGCCGGCCTGAGGCTCGGCTACAGCACGCTTCCGGGCGTTGCGGACGAGATGGTGGATGGCAGTGGCAACATTCGCCCGGTTTGGCACCAAGCCACCGCCGCACTGGCCGCGATGTCAGATCATCAGCTTCACGAACGATTCGCGCGCGCCGACCGCTACCTGCGCGACGCCGGCGTCTTCTACCACAGCTA
>DASYHX010000594.1:0-4069 GCA_035998065.1 Pseudorhizobium sp. | reverse complement strand
CGCGCAGCTGGCGGGACCAGCACACCCACGTCATGTGGGCGCCGATGTATGTCGAGCGTCGAATCATCATCAGGAAAGACGACTGACGACAGCACCTCGCGCCGGGACACAAAGGCCGTGGTTCTCATCGGCAGTATCGGGAGATATTTGCGGCGTCTCCGCCAGAACTCGCCCTCAGTGACTAGTCTGTTGGCAAGGCGGGTCTTCGTCAGCCGCCTGGGCTGCGACCAACGCTTGACGTTGCACGATTGCAGCCTGTGCGGCGGCAAGCCGCGCGATCGGAACGCGAAACGGCGAGCAGGAGACATAGTTCAGCCCCACCTCTTCGCAGAACGCGATGGAGGCAGGATCACCGCCATGCTCTCCGCAGATGCCGAGCTTGAGGTCACTCCTGGTGGCGCGCCCTCGCTCTGCCGCCAGGCGAATAAGTTCCCCAACTCCGTCGAAATCGAGCGAGACAAAGGGATCCTGCTCTATAATGCCCTTTCGCTGGTAGGTCGGGATGAAGGCGGCTGCATCATCGCGTGACATGCCGAAGGTTGTTTGAGTCAGATCGTTGGTCCCGAACGAGAAGAACTCTGCCGTCTCCGCTATGACATGCGCCCGAATGGCAGCCCGAGGGAGTTCGATCATTGTGCCGGCAATGTAGTCGATACCCATGCCCGTCTCCCCGGCGACCTCCTGGGCGACCCGATCAATGTAATTCTTCACATGCTCGAGCTCCGAACGCAGGCTGACCAGCGGAACCATGATCTCCAGCGTCACCGCTTCCCCCGTTTCGCGTGCGGCGGCGACGGCGGCCTCGAAGACAGCACGTGCCTGCATTTCCGCGATCTCCGGATAGGAGATCGCCAGCCGGCAGCCGCGATGCCCGAGCATGGGATTGAACTCGTGCAGAGCCTCTACACGGCGTCGCAGGAACGCCGGTTCCATGTCCATTGCCTTGGCGACATCGGCGATCTCGTCGTCCGACTTTGGCAGGAATTCGTGCAGCGGCGGATCGAGGAGCCGTATCGTAACCGGCAGCCCATGCATGATGGAGAAGAGCTCGGTAAAATCGGACCGCTGCATAGGCAGGAGCTTTGCAAGCGCGGCGCGGCGGCCCGTCTCGTCTTCCGCGAGGATCATCTCGCGCATGACGTGGATACGATCACCCTCGAAGAACATGTGCTCGGTACGGCACAGCCCGATTCCTTCCGCTCCGAAGGAGCGTGCGGCACGGGCATCCTGCGGCGTATCCGCATTGGCGCGGATCGCCATTCGGCGGGCGGCGTCCGCCCATTCCATCAGGCGGGCGAAATCTCCTGACAGCTCAGGCTGGATCATCGGAACGGTCCCCTTCAGCACATGGCCGGAGGATCCGTCGACAGTGATGATCTCTCCCTTCTTCAACGTGATGCCGCCGGGGCAAATCAGCTGTCCGTTGCGCAGGTCGACGCGCATGCTGCCGGCTCCGACCACGCAGGGGATGCCCATGCCGCGGGCCACCACCGCCGCGTGGCTGGTCATGCCGCCGCGCGTGGTGAGGATGGCTTCGGCGGCATGCATTCCGTGGATGTCCTCGGGGCTTGTTTCGACGCGAACGAGGATCACCTTGCGGCCTTCCGATTCGGCCGCGACAGCGTCTTCCGCGGTGAAGGCGATCTCGCCCGTGGCCGCACCAGGCGAGGCAGGAAGCCCGGAGCCGATCACGGCGCGCTCGACCTTCGGATCGATCGTCGGGTGGAGCAACTGGTCAAGCGACGGCGGCTCGATACGGCTGACCGCCTCCTCGGTGGAAATCAGCCCCTCATCCACCATGTCGACCGCGATCTTCATGGCGGCACGGGTTGTGCGCTTGCCGCAGCGCGTCTGCAGCATCCACAGCTTGCCGCGTTCCACCGTGAATTCGACGTCCTGCATGTCGCGGTAGTGGCGCTCCAGGCGATCGCAAATCGAGGTGAACTCGCGAAAGGTCTCCGGCATCAGCTTTTCCATTGACGGCTTTTCGGACCCGGAAGCCTGCCTGCCCTCCTCGGTCAAAGACTGGGGCGTACGTATGCCGGAAACCACGTCCTCGCCCTGGGCGTTGACGAGGAATTCGCCGTAAAGCGCTTTTTCGCCAGTCGAGGGGTTGCGTGTAAACGCGACGCCGGTGGCCGAGGAAGAGCCGTGATTGCCAAAGACCATGGTCTGCACGTTGACCGCCGTGCCCCATTGCTCCGGGATGCGATGCAGCGTCCTGTAGGTGACGGCGCGAGGGTTCATCCAACTCGCAAAGACTGCGGCAATCGCCCCCCAAAGCTGCACATGCGGATCCTGAGGAAAGCTCTCGCCCAGTTCTTCCTCGATCAACCGCTTGTAGAGGGCCACGACATGCTGCCATTCGACGGCCGATAGGTCAGTGTCGTATTCGTGCCCGTTGCGCGCCTTTTCATCCTCGAGGATCTCCTCGAAAGCCTCGTGGTCCAACCCCATCACGACGTCGGCATACATCTGGATGAAGCGGCGATAGCTGTCCCAGGCGAAGCGGGCGTCACCGGCGTCATGTCCGAGTGCTTGGACCGTCTCATCGTTCAGCCCCAGATTGAGAACCGTATCCATCATACCGGGCATGGATGCGCGCGCTCCCGAGCGGATGGAGAGCAGAAGCGGCTGGACACTGCCCCCGAAGCTGCGGCCGGTCGCTGCCTCCATGCCGGCAATTCCATCCAGCACCTGGGCCTTGAGATCTTCCGGAAGGCTGCGGGCATGAGCAAAGTACCAGGAACAGGCGTCCGTCACGATCGTCAGGCCGGGCGGCACCGGCAAGCCAAGGTTCGCCATTTCTGCCAGGTTTGCACCTTTGCCGCCGAGCAGCCCGACGTCTGCCGTGCTGCCTTCCGCTTTTCCTCCACCGAAGCGGTAGACCCACTTCTTCATTTACCTGCTCCGCCCAATGCAGTCTTTCGCTAGGCATACAGAACTCGAGGCGGTTTGGGAACTTGCGCAAGCGCAATTATGCTGCAACGCAACAAAGGCCGTAGATCAATGATCTCAGCTCGCTTCCCGCAACAGCTCGGCTGTCTGGAGGTCGACCGACACCAACTGTGAAACGCCCTGTTCCGCCATCGTGACGCCGAACAGCCTGTTCATCCGTGCCATGGTGATGGGGTTGTGGGTGATAATGACAAAGCGCGTTTCGGTCGAGGCTGCCATCTCGTCCATCAGATTGCAGTAGCGCTCCACGTTGTGATCGTCGAGCGGAGCATCCACCTCGTCCAACACGCAGATGGGCGCAGGGTTGGTCAGGAAAACCGCAAAGATGAGGGCCATGGCAGTCAAAGCCTGCTCGCCGCCTGAGAGCAGGGTCATCGTCTGCGGCTTCTTGCCGGGTGGGCGAGCGAGAATCTCCAGGCCCGCCTCGAGCGGATCGTTGGATTCGATGAGTTGCAGTTCGGCCGTGCCGCCACCAAAGAGGTGGGTGAAGAGGCGTTGGAATTCTGCATTGACCACTTCGAAGGCCGCGATCAGCCGCTCCCGACCTTCGCGATTGAGGTTCTGGATTGCACCGCGCAGCTTGCGTATGGCATTGATGATATCGTCGCGCTCGCGGATCAACGCCTCGAGCTTGTCGGAAAGTTCCTTCTGTTCCTCCTCCGCACGCAGGTTGACCGCGCCCAGACGCTCTCGCTCGATCTTCAGCCGGTCGATCTCGCGCTCGATATCGCGGGCGTCCGGAAGGCTCGCCCCCGGCGTCACGCCCGCCAGTCGCAAAACCTCCTGCGGCGCAACACCAAGGCCCTCCCGGATGCGCTGCTCGCTTTCGTGGCGACGCTCGGCCGAAGAGACGAGCCGTTCTTCGGCGCGCCCTCGTTTCTCGCGCGCCTCGGCAAGTTCCGCCAAGGCACTGGTGGCCACGCGGTCGGCATCCCGCTGACGGCTCTCCGCCTCGACAAGCTTGTCGGCAGCCGCCTTGCGCGCGACCTCGGCCTTCTGCAACTGCGAAAGGAGGGTCCGCCTCTGCTCCTCCAGCTCTTCCGGAGCCGCTTCCAGATCGGCCAATTCCTCACGTGCCTCTTCCTCCCGAGCACGCAGAGTGGCCACGTGG
>DASYHX010000559.1:0-1720 GCA_035998065.1 Pseudorhizobium sp. | reverse complement strand
CGCCTTCGACCGCGCCGAACTTCATCGATTCTTCGCGTGCTTCCGGTGTGGGGAAGATGAGGGTGATCGTGATGCGGGTTCCTTCGCCTTCGGACGTAAGCGTAATGGTGCCCTCGAACCAGGCGGGTTCTCCGATCTCGGCTCCATGGTCATAGGCAATCCGGCCGGGCGGGGTGATCTCCTTGTAGCGGATCCAGTTCGGCCAGTCCTTGTCCGGGCCATGCATCGTGTAGCGCCAGAGGCCACCGACGGAGAAGTCCATCTCGTGCGTTTCGGTTTTGAAGCCATCAGGGCCCCACCATTGATCGAGGTGTCTCGCCTCCGTCAGCATCTTGAAGACGAGCTCCGGCGGGGCGGAGATGAGTCGGTCGACTGCGATGATCCGGTTTCCGTCCTGTACTGTCGTCATGTCAGCGTCCTTCGTTCAGCTGTTGGAGGAGGGCTTCGAGGCGGTCGAAATTCTGCTCGTTCGCGGCGGCAATGAACTTCTTGAGCTGGAGGTTCTCTTCGGTCGGCTCGAAGAGCATGCGCCAGTGGAGCCGAGTGCCGCCGCTTTCGCCGACGAACCGCATCTCCATGGTGTAGACGTGCATGGGGAGGTGATGCAGGAAGACGATCCGCTCGGTGGGCACGACTTGTTGGAATGTCGAGTGGTTGTCGAAGTCGGTGCCGTTCGACGCCGTCATGGTGATGCGCCAGTCACCGCCGGGGCGAAAGTCGAACTCATCGATCCTGTTGGTGAAGCCGTGGGGCCCCCACCATTGCGTCAGCTTCTCCGGGTCGGCGAAAGCGTCGAAGAGGGTAGGCGGGTCGACCTCGAACAGGCGGTCGTTGAGGATGTCCATCTTCTCCGTCATTTTTGCTCTTCCTTCTCTTCCGTCTTCAAAGTCGCGAGATAACCCTCGAGCCGATCCAGCCTGTGTTCCCAGAGGGAGCGGTAGTCGCCGAGCCAGCCGTCGACGGTCTTCAGCGTCTCGGGCTCCAGCCGGCAAGGGCGCCACTGTGCCGTGCGGCTGCGGGAGATCAGCTTTGCTCGTTCCAGAACCTTCAGGTGTTTGGAAACGGCGGGCAGGCTCATGTTGAAGGGTTCGGCCAGCTCGTTAACGGTCGCCTCTCCCCTTGCCAGCCGCGCGAGGATGGCGCGGCGCGTGGGGTCGGCAAGGGCGGCGAATGTATGCGAAAGGGCATCGGCCATGATTAGCCATCCAGTTAATTAACTGAAAGGCTAAATAAAGCAGAAAGAGAAACCGGTCAACATCGGCCGACCGGTCTCTAAATCTGGTTAGAAGTAGCTCTGCAGCGGGCGAACCTCGAGGTTGCCGGCCTTCAGCGCCCGGATCGCCATGGCGGCTGCCTCGGCGCCGGCCATGGTTGTGTAATAGGGCACCTTTTGCATCAGCGTCGCGCGGCGCAACGACTTGGAATCCGAGATCGCCTTGTTGCCGTCGGTCGTGTTGATGACGAGCTGGACCTGACGGTTGCGGATGGCGTCCTCGATATGCGGACGTCCTTCGAGCACCTTGTTGATCTTGGTCGCGGCAATGCCCTGTTCGGCCAGGAAGCGCTGGGTGCCGCCGGTCGCGAGAACCTTGAAGCCGATCTCCGTCAGGATGCGGATCGCCGGCAGGACGCGCTGCTTGTCCTCGTCACGGACCGACACGAAGACCGTCCCGTCGCGCGGCAGTTCGACGCCGGCCCCGAGTTGGCTCTTGGCGAAGGC
>DASYHX010000143.1:0-9041 GCA_035998065.1 Pseudorhizobium sp. | reverse complement strand
GGCCATTGATCCGCCACCGGAGCGTGTTGTCACTTACGTCCGCGAGCAGCCGATGCCGGCAGAGCCTGTCATGGTGCAGACGGAAGTCGTCGTTGGGCAGCCACTACCGCAGACAGTCGTGCTGACGCCGATTCCGGAAGCACCTGCGTACGCTTACACCTATGTCAACGAACGTCGTGTGATCGTCGATCCGCAGACCTATACGGTGGTCCAGGTACTGGATTGATTTAATCATATTGGCATCCGGGCCCGGCGCATTGCGCGTCGGGCCCAACGTCGCAAAGGCGGATAGCTAGATCCAGACGCACGCTCTTACGTTCCGCCCCAGGTGGCGCGAGCCATAGGAACATCTTCTCTCAGGAGTAGACGATGGGCTGAATAAGTCAGTCTGGCTTTGTCGGCCTGACAAGGGAAATGACGCGAGGCTTCGAGGGAGCATCTAGCCACTCGATCCACTTATCCCTTTCCTCGATGGTGTCGAAGAACCGCCAAAGCTTGTACTCTTCCTCGGTGGTTTCCAACATCTCACCAACCGTCACGAGCTCTAAAGGCAGCGTGACCTCGTTGCCATCGAACCGCACGAGATAGACGCCCTCAGCGGCGAGACGGAGGACCTGACCACTGGCGTAGCTTCCATCGGGGTTGTCCAAGGTGAAGTACGTCCCGGTCAGCGTGTCTACGATTTTGTTGCTCGTCACTTTAAATGGAACCTTGCTTTCCTGGCGGACAAAATTCGCCTGGAAATGGGCATAAGCATAATGGGATGCAACAGACCACTACCCGGCGCATTGTCGGATGATAGACATTAGCAGGAAAAGCCATGTTTTTCTTCTTTTCGAACCGCCTGGGTTGTCTCGGATCGTTGGTCATCTCGGCGGTGCTGACACTGATCGTGCTGGCCGTCCTCGGTGTTCTCTAATTTGATGTTTAAGACACCTCATCCTGCAGCGGCCACGGACCAGCGCAGGCTGCAATGGGCGGTTAGTCATTAACTGGGATGTCGAAGTGCATGACATCCTCTCGGCGTCCAAGCTTGGTGTAGAGGGCCACGGCCGGATCGTCTCCATAGTCGGCCTGAACGTAGATTACCCAAGCGCCGCGTTCGCGTGCAATGCTCCGAAGATGGTTGATAAGGGCCGTTGCAGTGCCCTTACGGCGATGCTTCTCATCGACCGCTAGGTCATAGATGTAGATCTCGCGGCGCTCGCGCTCGTACTTTGGAAGCTCATATGCGACCAGCCCCCCCACTACGTTCTCATCTTGGAGTGCAATCAGAGCGATAACGTGATCCATCGCAAGTAAGCCGGCGACGTAGTCTGCGCTCGGTGGTTCTAGCTCATAGCTTACGGAGTCATTGAAGGCTTTGCCGAACAAGTCATTCAGCCTTCGGAGATCAGCTTCGTCATTCGAACCCAGGCGGCGAATGGTCGGTGTCTGCATCAGGTGATGCTCCTCTTCGTCAGACTAGAAGAAACCTAACACCGAGTCGGCCGCCCAGTTCAGCAAGTCCGGATCATTCCAGACCATCCACCCGCCGATTGCCAAAGCCGTCAGCAACGCGATGCCGATCAGCTTGCGTACCACAAAGACCACAAGCCACAGCACTACGACCGCAATCACGCCCGTGATGATGAGTGAGTAGAGGTCGTCGGGCATCTTCGGCTCCTGAATCGTCTCCTGCCCGCATACCCTTCTTCCGCCTTAGGCGGCTTTTTCATGTCCGGCAGTGAGATTGGGAGACCGATGACGCTTAGTGATCGTCATGGGGCGCTGTGGAGTAGTGTTCCTGGCTGACAGGTTCAAGCCATTCCGCACTGCTTCCGTGCAGCGCCTCATGGATGGCGATGTGCGTCATCGCTGTATGAGAGGTGGCTCCGTGCCAGTGCTTTTCGCCGGGCGCTATCCAGATGGAGTCGCCTGGATTGATTGTCTGGATCGGCTCACCCTCCTTTTGAATGAGCCCGGAGCCGGAGATAACGTGCAGCGCTTGCCCAAGTGGATGGCTATGCCAGTTGGTGCGTGCGCCGGCATCGAAGCGAACGATTACCGCCCGCACCCGTGCCGGTGCCTCTGCTTCAACGATCGGTTCCTGCCAGACGGACCCGATGAAGTATTCCTCGGGCGCGCGTCGCAATGACGCTAACCTGGCGCGTCGTATCTCCATTACCCTTCTCCTCTTCGAGCGGGCTGACATCTCGTTTCCCCAGCCACCAGTTGGCGAGATCTTAGGCGTCCCTCATGGGCATGCAACCTTGGAGGGGGCAGTGGTCCCTTAAGCGATCACGACAGTGCCGACCTTTCAGAGTGTTGCGAGTGCCCGCAGATCCTCGATTGCTCCGGGAGCCGCGGCCAACACCGGTGCTCCCTTGGTGAGTGAATCACCCTCCACAGGGAAGGGGAGGTGCCAGCCTCCGGCTTCGCGAACCAGGCAATAACCGGCCAGGCAATCCCAAGCATGCATGTAAGGCTCGTAATAACCCACAAGGCGTCCAGCAGCGACGTAAGCGAGCATGAGCGCACCTGATCCGTTGCGGATAAAGGTGCCGCCTTGTGCCAGCAACGCTTCTACCGCGCGGGCGACGACGTGAGGCGGAACGTGATGGTTGGCGCCAATTCCGGTCACCGCATTGCGTATCGTTCGTGAAGCGTCGACACGTAGGATCGTGCCGTTGAGCCGTGCGCCCAATCCTTGGGCGGCAGAATAAAGCTCATCCTGGCAAGGGGCGGCGATAATGCCTGCGACCGGTTCGTCCCGATGCAGAAGCGCAATCGAGACACACCACGTTGGCATGCCGTTAACGAACGGGCTGGTTCCGTCGATGGGGTCGATAACCCACGTGAAGCCGGAACTGCCTTCTGCCAGTCCGTACTCTTCGCCAAGTATGCCGTCTTCTGGGTAAGCTTGAGCGAGGCGGTCGCGAATAAGGGTCTCGACCGCCCGGTCCGCTATGGAGACCACATCCTGGGGATCCTTCTTTGTCTCGATAACGAGTGTCTCGCGCTGCTGGAAGTAATCAAGAGCAATGGCGCCTGCTTCGCGGGCAACCGTCTCCGCAAACTTCTGTCTAGGCTCATAGGCGTTCGCGGCAGTCGAGGTCATGAAAGCTCCTGCTTGGGGTTGGGTCGCTGTTTTCAGCGCGTGATGATGGCGATGCCACGTTGCTTGAAGCCGACGGACACGGGGGTGGTGGAAGGCAGCATCCGTTCTACGGCCTGATCCATCACAAATAGGTTGCCTGCCGCTGTCTCGACCTCGTATTCGACATGATCGCCGAGGTAGGCGGCATGCGTGATGACGCCGGCAAAGGGGGCGTTATTGGAGGGCTCGAGCGTGATGGCATTCGGCCGCACCGCCAGCTTTGCCTCCCCTGGCTGAAGCACATCGCGTCTTGGCACTCGATGGATCAACGATCCCAGGCGGATCATGGCGTCTTCGCCATCTATTCCAATCACACTGCAGGACATGACGTTTGCTTCGCCCATGAAATCGGCAATGAAAGAGGATGCCGGTGCTTCGTAAAGCTCGCGCGGCGCACCCTCCTGTGCCACCTGGCCATCTTTCATGACGATGATACGATCCGAAACAGCCAGCGCTTCATCCTGATCATGCGTCACATAAACGGCTGTGAAGCCGAGCCTCTGTTGCAGCTCACGAATTTCTGTGCGCACCCGCCGGCGCAGCCGGGCGTCGAGGTTCGAGAGAGGCTCGTCCAAAAGCAATACCTGAGGCTCCAGCACGAGTGCCCGTGCAACTGCCACGCGTTGCTGCTGTCCGCCGGAAAGCTCGGCCGGCAGACGATCCCCCATGCCAGCAAGTCCTACGAGCTTCAGGCCCTCCTCTGCGCGCTCCCGCGCTTCCTTCTGCTTCACGCCTGACGACCCGAGGCCGTAGGCGACGTTCTGCAGGGCGGACATGTGCGGGAATAGCGCGTAGGACTGGAAAACCATGGAAACATCACGCTCGTTCGCGGGCAGCATGGTGACGTCGTTGCCGCCGATCAGGATGCGACCGGCGCTAGGATGTTCCAGACCCGCCAGCATCCTGAGCGTCGTCGTTTTTCCACACCCAGACGGCCCAAGCAGGGTCACCAGTGTTCCGGGCTCGATCGTGATGGAAAGGTCATGGATCGCCGTGAACGCACCAAACGTCTTTCTGATGTTCTGGAATACGACGGAGCCGGGCTTGTTCATGCGGTTTTCTCCTTGGGAGCCGACACAGGCATGGAGCCGGCAATGCGGTTTAAACGACGCAAGCGACGCTCGCCCACCAGCAACTGGAAGAAAGCGATGATGACGATCATCACGACGATCAGGGCAGACGAATAAGCGATTGCAACGCCGTATTCGCCATTCTCCACCAGCCCGACAATGTAGGCTGTCGCCATATTGTGCTCGGCACTCACCAGGAAGATGACGGCACTGATGGACGTAATCGCTCGAACGAATGAGTAAACCAGTGCAGCCGTGATGGCTGGACGAAGCAATGGCAGGATCACCTTGCGGATTGTTCGGAAGCTGTTGGCCCTCAAGGTGAGGGAGGCTTCGTCGAGGCTCTGGTCGAGCTGTTTCATCGCAGCGACCCCACCCCGCACACCCACAGGCATATTGCGGAACACAAAGCAGGCGATGAGGATTGCAGCCGTTCCAGTCATCTCAAGCGGCGGGAGATTGAAGGCCATGATGTAGCTGATGCCGATCACCGTGCCGGGGATGGCAAAGCTCATCATCAGGGCGAACTCGAAGAGATCGCGACCGGCAAAGCGTTGCCGCACAATCAGATAGGCGGTCATCAGTCCGACGGCTGCCGTCAGGGGCGCTGAAATCAGAGCAATTTCCATGGTGGTCCAGAACGATTTCCAGGCAACGCCGGTCCAGGCGATGCCGTCGCCGGTCATGCTGATGGAAAATGCGCGGATGTAATGTTGCAGGGTGAAGCTGTTATCGAGTCCCCAGGTCTTTACGAAGCCCCCGGCGATGATCATGCCGTAGACGACGAGCGTAAAAAGCGCCCAGGGAATAACCAGGGCATGAACGCCGATGGCGACGGAGCGGGGGAGGGCGGCGTGGACGCCGTTGTCTCCCTTGCCAGTCACGGTGGAGAAACTCTTTTTTCCAAGCCAGAGCCGCTGGGCTAGAAATGCGGAAAGCGTGAAACAAAGAAGGACCATCGCCAGGACTGCCGCTCGCGAAGGGTCATTCTGGGAGCCGACAACGGCGAAGAAAATTTCGGTTGAAAGGACGCCGTGGCTGCCCCCCAGCACCAGCGGGTTACCAAAGTCGGCCATGCTTTCGATGAAGCCGATCAGGAAGGCATTCGCGAGGCCGGGCTTCATCAACGGCAGGGAGACGTGCCAAAAGGTTCTCCAGCGGTCGGCGCGCAGCGTTTGCGAGGCTTCCTCCATGGAGGGTGACACGCCTTCAACAACACCGATCAGCACCAGGAACGAAATCGGCGTGAAGGACAGCACCTGCGCGATCCATATGCCGGTCAGCCCGTAAAGCCAGCGGCCGGGCTCGATGCCGAAGAGTTGCGACAGCCCCTCGGTGACCACGCCGGCGCGGCCGAACAACAATGTCAGCGCGAGGCCGACCACGAAGGGAGGCGTGATGATCGGCAAGATGGTAAGGAGCCGTAGCCCCTTCTTGAAGCGGAAGCCCGTGCGGGTGGCGACGAGAGCAAACGCAAGGCCCAGCAGGGTGGAGCCCGCAGCCGTCATAATAGCGAGAAAGAAGGTGCGCCAGGCGACACCGCAGCGCTCCTCTCCGATCACGCAACCCAGGCTCCAGATCGAGGGATCGACGATGTTGCGGAGAAACCCGTCAGGATTAAATGAGCCGTCGAAATCTTGGAATGCACCAACGAACATGCTGATGATTGGATAGAATACGAAGACGGCGACCAGAAACGCCAGTAGCGAAATGGCGCTGACGATGAAGGCGTCGCCCTTCATGACGCCGCGCTCCGCGCATCCAAAGGAGAACATCAGCACGAATATGATGGAGAAGCTGATTGCACCAGCGCCCATCGCGGGCTGTCCGATGGCGAGTGAGCCGAACAGACTTTCCGGAATCGTCCATGCCCATCCGCCAAAACTGATCGCCAGGCCCTGGAAAGCGAGAACGAGCACGCCTGCCGCGCCAATTCGGGCAAATGTCGTTCCTCGTTGTTCAGACGGCGACCGCATCACGCGTACCAGAATCGCTGCGGCGAACAGCAGGATCGCTGCCCAAAGCCACCAGCGCCCGTTTACCGTCGCCTGCAGAATGGCTGGAGCCAGATCTTCGTTGCGCATGAAGTCGGCAAGCCAGGAAAAGCCAAAGAACCCACCCTCAATCCGATACCAGGGTAGAAGAAGGAGGCTAAGCACACCTGCGCCAAAGATCCAATCCAGTCGACGATCGCTGCTTGACATGAATTTCCTGCCGCGCCGGTTCGAAATAGGTCTGCGCGCAGGTGCCGCTTCCGGCACCTGCGGTTTGATGGGCGGCGTCGGCTCAGTTTGCCTTGGCGCCGATCTCGCGGTCCCAGCGTTCCAGAAGCGCCTTGCGCCGCTCTGGGTCACCGTAGGTCTTGAAGTCGTAATCGATCAGCTTGATATCCTCGAACCGAGGCGCTTCTTTTGGAATCTCGGCGCTCTTGTTGGACGGCAGCTGGAACGATTTGGCGTCCTTCATGCGCGACTGAACAGGCGCAGACAGTGCCCAGTCATACCACTTCTTCGCGTTATCGATGTTCTTGGCTCCCTTGACGATCGACATGGAGCCAATCTCGTAGCCGGTGCCCTCACAGGGGGCGACGGACTTGACGGGGAAACCTTCCGCCGTCTGCGCCACGGCATCGTGCATGAAGACGATGCCAAGACCGGTTTCACCGCGCGCAGCAGCTTTGACCGGAGCAGAGCCGGATTTCGTGTATTGGGAGACGTTGGCATTCAACTTTTCCATATAGTCGAAAGCCTCGTCTTCCCCCATGATCTGCACCAGGGATGCAAGGGCGGTATAGGCAGTGCCGGAGGAGTTTGGATTGGCCATCTGGATTTCGCCCTTCAAGGAGGCATCAAGTAGATCAGCCCAGCACTTCGGCTCCTTCAAGCCCTTCTTCTCGAAAATGTCCGTGTTGTAGCCCCAACCCAAGGCGCCTGCGTAGATGCCGACCGTCTTGTAGTCAGCGCTCTCCGCCTGCTTGACCGCCCAGTCTTGTAACTCCGACAACATTGGCGACTTGTATTCTTCGGTAAGATTCTCAGCAGCAGCTTGAAGATGAGGATCTCCGGTGCCGCCCCACCAGAGGTCGGTCTTCGGGTTGCGGGCTTCTGCGCGGATTTTCGCGTATGTCTCGCCGGATGAAAGGCGAACCATGTTGACCGACGTTCCTGTTTCCTTCTGAAAGTCGGCCTGCATCTGCTCACATATGACGACGTCAGCCGAGCAGATGAGATTGAGGCTGCCGTCAGCCTTGGCGCTGAAGGCGATAAGCGACGCGCTCGCGGCAAGTCCTGCCGCGATCAACTTGATCGTGTTCATGTGGTCTCCTCCGGTCTACGGACGCCTCCACGTCCGCCGCTTTGCAAGCGTGTGCAAATGCTGCTTGATGTTGCCACTCATGTCAAACAAAAAGCTCTATGAGAGCCGACAAGCTGTGGTAAAAGCAGGCATGCAACGCTGTGCAGACGCGGGATCGGAATATGGGCGAGAGAATTTTCGTGAGCGCGCAGGAGGTCGCGACGAAGGCTGGCGTTTCGCGATCTGCGGTTTCGCGCACATTCACGCCAGGCGCAAGTGTATCAGAACAAACCCGGCTGCGTGTGCTGCGGGCAGCCGAGGAACTTGGCTACCACGTCAATCACCTTGCGCGGGGTCTCACCCGCCGCGAAAGCGGCATCGTGTGCCTTATCGTATCGGACCTTGCCACGCCGTATCGCTCGAGCCTACTTCGCGCCTTGACCGACCGCCTGCAGAGCTCCGGAAGAGTTGCCATGCTCGTCAACACCGACCGCTCCGACGGAAGCGTCGACCGCGCGCTGCAGCAAGCGGTACGCTACCGGGCCGACGCTTCCATCGTCCTGTCTGGCATGCCGGACAAGTCAATCATCGATCTTTGCCTGAGAAGCGGCCAGCGGCTGGTGCTGATCAATCGTGACGAGGAGCAGGAAGGCCTTCTCCGCATCAATCTCGATGATGAAGCCGCAGCACAGACGGCCGTGCAGGCATTCCTGAGGGCAGGGTGCAGGCAACTCGCTTTCGCCAATTCCGCGGCAGGAACGCCAAGTCTTGTGTCCCGCGAGGCGGGCTTTGTCACGGCCGCAGCCAAGCTGGGGCTGGAGGTTCTTGTGGAACGTCATGGGACCACAGGATATGAATGCGGACGCACGATTGCACGTAGACTTATGACCCGACAGCAGCGCCCGGACGCAGTCTTCTGTGCAACCGACTTGATCGCCTGCGGGTTTATGGACTGCGTACGTCAGGAATTCGGGCTCTCGATCCCTACCGACATCTGCGTTGTGGGCTTTGATGACATCGAGCAGGCGTCTTGGGGATCCTATGAGCTGACGACATTTGCTCAGCCGGTTGATGAAATTGCGCTTGAAACCGTCGGATGGCTTTCCGCACCCCCCAAACCGGATTTCAGCGCGGGGGCCTTGCTGAAGCTGCATGCTGGAATGATATGGCGGAAAACGGTGCGACCCGGATGAGCGTGTGTCTCGCCCGGCCGCATGCCGGGTCATGAAAGCGCTATTTATGGATTCGCACTGCGTGGATTGATGCAGCTCGGGAACCGACGCAGGCTTGATCGGCCGCAGGAGTTTGTCGCATGAAGGGGAGAGCCTCTATGCTTTTGGAGCGGACGATACACTAATTATATCAAAATTTTACCAAGTGTTCTTTAAGTAGACTCTTAGCGATTGGCGACTGTGCGCGTTCAAGCAATCGCTGTGCTTGCCTGAGGTGCGGTGCGTCGATCATATGGCCGTCAAGGTGGAGCACCGCTTGTCCGGGATTGGCTGCGAACGCATCTATGATCTTCTGGGCTTGGACAA
>DASYHX010000548.1:0-2112 GCA_035998065.1 Pseudorhizobium sp. | reverse complement strand
TCATTTGGTTCCCGCAGAGCCTTTGAAGAAAGGACAGCGCATCCCGGCCTTCGACTCGGATCTTGCCGAAGGAGGTCATGTCGAACAGGCCGACCCCTTTGCGCACGGCCAGATGTTCCTCGCGCTGGTTGCCAAACCAGTTCTGCCGTTGCCAGGAATACCGGTATTCGCGCTCCTGTCCCTCGTTTGCGAACCAGTTCGCGCGCTCCCAGCCCGCTACCTCGCCGAAGACAGCGCCGCGCGCTTTCAGATGCTCGTGAATGGGTGAGCGGCGGACGCCACGCGCCGTCGCCATCTGGCGGTAGGGAAAATGATCAGCATAAAGCAGGCCGAGCGTCTCGGTCACGCGGGCGCGGAGATAAGAGCGGTTCTTCTGGAATGGCTGGGCGCGGCGGATGTCGACTTCCCAGAGATCAAAGGGTGGCTCCCCGTCATTCATCCATTGCGCCAGCGCCATGCCGGCGCCCCCGGATGAGACGATGCCGATTGAATTGTAGCCGGCAGCCACCCAGTAATTCTTCAGCTCGGGCGCTTCGCCGAGATAATACCGATCGTCGGGCGTGAAGCTTTCCGGACCATTGAAGAAGGTGTGGATACCCGCGCTTTCCAGCATCGGCATACGCCGCGTGGCCTTCTCGAGGATCGGCTCAAAGTGGTCAAAATCGTCCGGCAGCTGGTCGAACATGAAGTCTTCGCGGATGCGCTCGCCCATCGCTGGCCATGGCTTGGCAACGGGCTCGAAGGCGCCGAGGAGCATCTTGCCGGCGTCTTCCTTGTAGTATGCGCACTCGTCCGGCACACGCAGCACGGGAAGGCGTTGCAGACCAGGAATTGGTTCCGTAACGATGTAAAAATGCTCGCAGGCATGCAGCGGCAATGTCACGCCGGAATTTGCAGCGAGATCTCGGCCCCACATGCCGCCGGCATTGACGACATGCTCGGCCTGGATCGTGCCCGACTCGGCACCATGTTCCCACGCTACGCCGGTGACGCGCCCGACACTTGTTTCAACAGCAGTTACTTTAACGCCCTCCATGATCGTCGCGCCATTGGCACGAGCACCCTTGGCCAGTGCCATCGCGATATTGGCGGGGTCACACTGCCCGTCGAGCGGCAGGTGGACAGCGCCAACTACATCCGAAACACTGAGATGCGGATACATCGACTTGACTTCGCCCGGCGAGATCTCGTTGACATCGACATCGAAAGCACGTGCCAGCGAGGCTTGCCGAAGGATCTCGTGCTTGCGCTCGTCGGTGAGTGCCACCGTGATCGATCCGCACTGACGCATGCCGGTCGAAACGCCTGTCTCTTCCTCCAGACGCGCATAAAGATCGGCCGAGTACTTCGCCAACCGCGTCATGTTCTGTGAGGCGCGCAGTTGGCCCACCAGCCCGGCCGCATGCCAGGTCGTGCCGGAGGTCAGCTGCTTGCGCTCCAGCAGCACGACATCGGTCCAGCCAAGCTTGGCGAGGTGATAAGCGACGGAACAGCCCGAAACGCCACCGCCGATGATGACGACGCGGGCTTTTTGAGGCGGAAGCCTATTCATGATGGACTTCTATGCTGTGGAACATTCATTGGTTCGACGGCTTGATCGCACAGCAGTAGGCAGTAGCAGAGGTACGACTCGTGTCCTGACGTCCAGTGCTTCGGGTTGAGTGTGGCTGCGCGTGAATTTCGCTGCCGACTTCGGCATCACGTGATCCGATGCCGGCCCCGGGCGGGAGGCTCACAAGATCTGGTTGGGCAACCAAGTCACCAACTCCGGCCAAGCGATTAGACCCCCGAGCAGGATCAGATCGATAACTACAAACCAGCCTACGCCCTTAAAGATGGTGGTCAACGAGACCCGATCTCCAAGAGCGCCCTTGATGACGTAAACGTTCAATCCAACCGGAGGGGTAAGCAGTCCAATCTCCAGCAACTTGACGAGGATGATACCGAAGAAGATGAGGTCGATGCCGGTCTCGCGCGCCATTGGTAGGATGATAGGCGTTGTCAGGAGCAGGATCCCCACGGAGTCCAAGAACATGCCGAGGAAGAGATAGAGAATAGCAACAGCGGCGAGCACCAGAAGAGGAGTGGTGCCGAATTCTACCAGGAGGCTGG
>DASYHX010000535.1:0-7660 GCA_035998065.1 Pseudorhizobium sp. | reverse complement strand
CGGTATCCGCACGAGTTCTCCGGCGGCCAGCGCCAGCGCATCGGGATTGCGCGCGCTCTGATGTTCAAGCCGAAGCTTCTCGTGGCCGACGAGGCCGTCTCTGCGCTCGACGTCTCGATCCAGGCGCAGATCCTGGAACTTCTCAACGACATCCAGCGCGAGACGGGTGTGGCGATGATCTTCATCACCCATGACCTGCGTGTCGCGAGCCAGATCTGCGACGAGATCCTCGTCATGCAGCGCGGGGTGATCGTGGAGCATGGCCCGCCCTCGCAGATATTCCGCAATCCGCAGTCCGACTACACACGCGAGTTGGTTGCCGCGATTCCGGGAGAGAAGATCGCGGCCTAGCAACACCTCCACAATCGACGGTTCATAACTTCAACAAGCAGGGGAACATGCGCATGACCGATCAGAAAGCCAAATTCGCCGCGACACGTCGCCAAGCCCTCAAGATGCTGGGCATCACCACCGCCGCAGGCGTGTTCATGCCAAACCTTCTCGGCAGGCCGGCCTTCGGCGCAACGCCTCCCGAAACTCCGACCGGCCGCATCGTGGTCGGCTTCTCGCAGGAGCCCACGGTCTTCAACCCGCTGATGCCGCGCATCGAGGTGGATGACGGCGTTCACTTCTCGCTTTTCGACACGCTGTTCCGCATTGCTCCGGACGGCTCGTTCACACCCGGCCTCGCCACGGAAGTTCCTTCCATCGAGAATGGCGGTATTTCAGAGGACGGCCTGGAATGGCGCGTCAAGCTGCGCGACGACGTCAAATGGCATGACGGCGAAGCCTTCACCGCCGAGGACGTGAAGTATACGCTGGAGCTCATCGTCAACCCTAACTTCCGCAGCTGGCGGACCACGGGTCACACGCTCGTTCGCGACATCACGGTTGTCTCTCCCACGGAGATTACCTGGAAAATGGAGAGCGCGTTTGCACCCTACCTCTCGTTCCTGGCCGACACCTTCATCGTCCCGGAGCATATCCTGGGCGCCGCCGAGGATCCCAATACCGCACCCTTCAACAATGCGCCGGTTGGCACCGGTCCGTTCAAGTGGGGCAGCCGCACCGCAGGCGACCATGTCGAGCTTATCGCCAATACGGAATATTTCGGCGAAGGCCCCTATGTCGAGCGCCTGATCTACAAGTATATTCCCGATCTCACCGTGCTCTACACGCAGTTCAAGAGCGGCGACATCGACATCATCGGGTCGCAGTACATTACGCCGGACAACTACGAAGAGGCCAAGACCCTTCCCGGCAAGGTGATTACCACCGTTTCCACCGCAACGGTCGAATCCATCTACCTCAACATGGAGCGCCCGCAGTTCAAGGATCTTGCGGTTCGTCAGGCGATCTATGCCGCGATCGACAAGCAGACCATCATCGATGCGCTCTACTACGGCCTGCCGACGCCCACCGAGACCTACATGCCGCAGGAGTCCGCCTACTTCAATCCGGAGCTGCCGAAGCAGAGCTACGATGTGGAGAAGGCCAAGCAGTTGCTGGACGAGGCCGGCTGGGTTGCGGGCGCCGGCGGCATTCGCGAGAAGGATGGCGTGCGGCTCTCCTTCACCAACTCAACGACCTCGGGCAACCATCTGCGTGAGCAGGCCCAGCAGTTCATTCAGCAGTCGCTTGCCGAGGTCGGAATCGAGATGAAGATCTCGAACCTGCCGCCCGCCGTCATGTGGGGCGAATTCTGGACGCAGTCGCAGTTCGACACGGCCATGGTCGGCGTGATCTTCATGATCGGCGCCGATCCGGACGTCACCTATCGCTTCCACTCCGAGGCCATCCCCGCGCAGGGCGGACGCGGTGCCAACACCGGGCAGTACCAGAATCCGGAGGTGGATGCGCTTCTGGAAGAGGGTGGAAAGACCTTCGACCAAGAGAAGCGCAAGGCGATCTACCGCGAGGTGCAGGCGAAAATCCGCGCCGACCTTCCGTTCCTGCCGCTGTTCCAGAACATGACGGTGCGCGGGCGTGACGCGGGTATCGAAGGCGTAGAACCCAATATCAATACCCGCATCGATACCTGGAATACCGGCTCATACTACTGGGCGAGCTAAACCGGTGATCGGTGGCGGCGGGCGTAAAACACTGCCGCCACCTTGAATGTCTCAACACAAGCAGGAAGCAGACCATGGCGGGATATCTTCTCAATCGCCTGTGGCAGAGCGTCGTCCTTCTGGTGATCGTCTCGATCATCGGTTTTGCCGTGCTCAACCTCACCCCGGGCGGCCCATTGTCCCAGTTCGCCCTGACCCCCGGCATGACGCAGGAAGCGATGGACCGTATCGCCGAGCAGATGGGCCTGAACCGGCCCCTGCCGGTGCAGTATCTCGACTGGGGCTGGCGCCTCCTGCAGGGTGATTGGGGGACGTCCTACCGGGACGGTCAGCCGGTGCTGGATGTCATCGGTCGTCACATCACCGCGACGCTTCTTCTGATGGGAACATCGACCGCCTTTTCCATCGCGATCGGAACCTGGATCGGTATCCACGGCGCGACGCGGCCCTATTCGATCTTCGACTATACGGTGACGATCGGCGCCATGGTGGCCCTCTCGATCCCGACCTTCTGGTTCGGACTCGTCGGCATCTACATCTTTACCCTGGAGCTCGGATGGCTGCCGGCTGGCAATATGTACACGATCGGGGACGGGTCGGTTCTAGATTACCTGCACCACCTCATCATGCCGAGCCTGGTGCTGTCGCTGGTCAACGTCGCGGTCTGGAGCCGTTACATGCGTACGGCAACGCTCGACGTGATCAACCAGGAATTCGTCAAGACGGCACGCGCCAAGGGGCTGACGGAACGCCGGGTGCTGATGAAGCATGTTGTTGGCAACGCCATGGTGCCGATGATCACGCTGGCCGGCATGCAGTTGCCAAGCATTCTGGGCGGAGCGCTCGTCACCGAAACCGTCTTCACCTGGCCGGGAATGGGGCGCCTCTTTCTCGACAGCCTCGGTTACAGCGACTATCCGGTTGTGATGGGACTGCTCATGGTCTCGGCCATTCTCGTGCTGCTCGGCAGCCTCATCGCCGATCTTCTCGTGGCCCTCGTCGACCCGCGCATCAGGGTCAGCTGATGTCGATCGATTTGCCAGAAGCAGGAAAAATACCCATGAGCGCTCTCGCCATCCCCGCCCAAACGCCCTGGTGGCGTAGCCGTGGCGTCCGCCGGTTTGCACGCCACCGCCTGGCCATCATCGGCCTCGTGATGATCACCTTGCTGACGTTAGCCTGCATCGTCGGGCCTTATCTTCTGCCTTACGACTCGCTCTACATCGATCTGCGGGCTCGTTTTGCGCCGCCGCTGACCGGCTACCATTTCCTCGGCACCGATCCGCTGGGACGTGACGTTGCCGCGCGTCTCCTGGAGGCAGGCCGGATATCGCTGCTTGTCGGCTTCTTCGCCATGCTGTTGTCGACGATGATCGGAACGTTGATCGGCGTCGTCTCGGGGTATTATCGCGGTGCCGTCGGCGCGACACTCATGCGTATCGTTGACGCCTTCCTGTCGTTTCCGTCGATCTTCCTGCTGCTGGCGCTCGCGGCCCTTCTGCAGCCCACCCCGATCATGATCACCATCATTATCGCGCTCACCAGCTGGATGGAGGTTGCGCGTATCGTCGAGGCGGAAGTGCGCTCGTTGCGTGAACGCGATTTCGTGCAGGCAAGCCGGATGATGGGCCTGAGCAGCGCGCACATCATGTTTCGGGAGATCCTGCCCAATGCCATGGGGCCGATCATCGTGGCCGCAACCCTGACGGTGGCCCGCGCGATCCTCTTGGAGGCATATGTCAGCTTCCTCGGCTACGGCATCCAGCCGCCGCTGCCGAGCTGGGGCAATATGTTGAACGGCGCGCAGCAGTATCTCTCGACGGCGCCGTGGCTCGCGATCATCCCGGGCATCACGATCACCATCGCCGTGACGAGCTTCAACTTCATCGGCGACGGCCTGCGCGATGCGCTCGATGTCCGCAGCGATCACATGTGAGACGCCCATGGTTCTCCTTGCCAATATCGACACCGAGCGTGGTCAGCGGCTGAAGCAGCGCTTCAACGAGGCGGCTCCGGAACAGGTCCTCGTCCTGCCGGACGACAGTTTCGAGAAGAAGGACATCCGCTATCTCCTCACCTGGAAGATCCCCGAGGACCTGGCCGACTTCATCAATCTCGAGATCATCTTCTCGGTGGGTGCGGGCGTCGATCAGTTCGTGACCACCGGCGTTCCGGAAGGCGTGACGCTGGTGCGGCTGATCGATCCGGGCCTCACGGCGATGATGCAGGAATATGTGACGATGGCGGTCTTAAGCCTTCATCGCGATCTGCCGGCCTATGTCGCCCAGCAGGAGCAGTCCGTCTGGAAACAGGTCTCCCTCCCGCCGCCGGCCAGCGAGCGCCGGGTCGGGGTGATGGGGCTCGGCGAGCTCGGCAAGGGAGCGCTCGCTGCCCTCGGAAACTTCGGTTTCCAGCTTTCCGGCTGGGCCCGCAGCCCGCACAGGATTGCAGGCGTCGACTGCTTCGACGGCGCAGACGGCTTGCAGCGCTTCCTGCCGTCGGTGGATATCCTAGTCTGCCTTCTGCCGCTCACCAACGAGACCCGCGGCATTCTGAACAAGGAGCTGTTCGATCGCCTGCCCACCGGGGCGTCGCTGGTCCACGCCGGGCGCGGCCAGCATCTGCGGCACGACGATCTCCTGTCGGCCCTCGAGACCGGGCAGCTCCGCTCGGCTTTCCTCGATGTGGTCGATCCGGAACCTCTGCCTGACGCACACCCGTTTTGGCGGCATCCCAAGATCATCCTGACACCGCATGTTGCCTGTATGACTCGCGTCGAGATGCTGGCAACCGCAATCGCGGGCAATCTGGACCGTCATGGAGCCGGGAAACCCATGGCAGGTGTCGTGGCCGTGGAGCGCGGGTACTAACGACGGCTCGGTGCTTCCTCCTGATCGACCTTGGGTTGGCGCGGTGCGGCCGCGCTTACTTCCAGCAGGAGCGGCAGCTTCTTGGAACCTCATCAGGACCGCTGATGACGAATGGGCTGGCGGCTATTCCCTTAGGCAGGACATGACCAGTCTGACCCTCGTTCAGGGCGGCCGTGCAGCGCCGTCCTAGACAAGAGCGCCGTCACCTTGACAAGGATCAAGGTTGTGGAGACGCGCTGCAACTAGCCTGACATCATCGCAAGCAACCGCGTTTGGCCAACCGCTTGCCTATGGAGGTCAGCAATGAGTGATGCATCTTCATCCGTCGTCTGGTTTGAAGACCTGAGACGCGTCGACGTTGCCAAGGTGGGCGGCAAGAACTCCTCGCTTGGAGAAATGATCCAGACGCTCGGCAAGGAGGGCGTGGACGTTCCGGCCGGCTTTGCCACCACTGCGGATGCCTATTGGAACTACGTGGACGAGAACGGCATCCGCGCGGCAATGACTGAGCTGATGGGCAAATGGAACAACGGTAAGGCCAGCCTTGCCGAGACCGGCGCGGCTGTGCGCCAGCTCTTTCTCCAGGGGGATTGGCCGAAGGCAACAGCGGACGCAATCCTCCAAGCCTACCATGAGCTTTCCAAGCGCGCCGGCCGCGACAATGCCGGTGTCGCCGTGCGCTCCAGCGCGACGGCTGAAGACCTCCCGGACGCGAGTTTCGCCGGCCAGCAGGAAACCTATCTCAACATCGCCGGCGAGACATCGCTGCTCGATGCCTGCCGGCGCTGCTACGCCTCGCTCTTTACCGACCGCGCCATCTCCTACCGACAGACGAAAGGCTTCGACCACATGAAGGTGGCACTGTCGATCGGCGTGCAGCAGATGGTACGGTCCGACCTCGGCGGATCGGGAGTCATGTTTTCGATCGACACCGAAACGGGCTTCGACAAGGTCGTGCTTATCAACGCGGCCTGGGGCTTGGGGGAAAATGTCGTGCAGGGCACGGTCGATCCCGACGAATACCAGGTCTTCAAGCCGCTTCTCGGCGACCCTTTGCTCAGCCCGATCATCGCCCGCAAGCGCGGCGCCAAAGCGATAAAGATGATCTACGGCACGCAGGACCAACCAACCCGGAACGTGCCGACGTCAAAGGCGGAGCGGGCAGCGCTGGTGTTGAGCGACGACGAGATCCTGACGCTCGCCCGCTGGGCCGTGACCATCGAGCGCCACTATGGCTGCGCCATGGACATGGAATGGGCGCGCGATGGCGATACGGGCAGACTGTTCATTGTGCAGGCGCGGCCGGAGACCGTGCAATCGAGCCGCGGGGCCGCGGTCTTCAAGTCCTATCGGATCAAGAGCAAGGGCAGAACGCTCGTCGGCGGCCTGTCGATTGGCGATGCCATCATCTCCGGAACCGTCTGCCTGATCGATTCGGCAAAGGACATAGACCAGTTCATTGACGGATCTATTCTTGTCACCTCGACCACGGATCCGGACTGGGTGCCAATCATGAAACGGGCAGCCGCCATCGTCACCGATCATGGCGGGCGCACCTCGCATGCCGCCATCGTCAGCCGTGAACTCGGCTTGCCGGCAATCGTCGGCACCGGCAATGCGACACATCTCCTGCACACGGGACAGGAGATCACCGTCTCCTGCGCCGAAGGCGACGAGGGTCAGGTCTACGAAGGGGTGGCGGACTACGCCGTCGAGACGTTGAACATGGACGACGTGCCGGAAACGAAGACGAAGGTCATGCTGAACATCGGCAACCCGGGTGCTGCCTTCCGCTGGTGGAAGCTTCCGGCCGATGGTGTGGGCCTGGCCCGCATGGAGTTCGTCATCAGCAACGCCATCCGCATTCATCCGATGGCGCTCGTTCATTTCGACCGGCTGAAGGACGAGACGGCCAAGCTGGAGATTGCCGCCATGACCGCCGGCTATGACGACAAGCCGGCCTATTTCGTCGACCAGCTGGCCGAAGGGCTCTCGCGCATCGCCGCAACACTATATCCGAAGCAGGTGATCGTGCGGATGAGCGACTTCAAGACGAATGAATACGCCGGCCTGCTCGGCGGCGCCGAATTCGAGCCCGACGAAGAAAACCCGATGATCGGTTTTCGCGGCGCGTCGCGCTATTATTCCCCGCGCTACCGCGAAGGCTTTGCGCTCGAATGCCGCGCCATACGCAAGCTCCGCAACGAGCTTGGCTTCCGCAATGTGATCATCATGATACCCTTCTGCCGGTCTGTCTCGGAAGCACAGAAGGTGTTGCAGGTGATGGCGGAGAACGGCTTGAGGCGCGGCGAGGACGGTCTTCAGGTCTACGTCATGTGCGAAATACCGTCGAACGTCATCCTGGCCCGGCAGTTCGCGGAACATTTCGACGGCTTCTCCATCGGCTCAAACGACCTCACTCAGTTGACACTGGGAGTCGACCGCGACTCCGGCGACCTCGCCGAACTTTTCGACGAGCAGGACGAGGCGGTGAAGTGGATGATCGGCAGTGTGATCACCGAGGCGGGCAAGGCCGGCGCGAAGATCGGCATCTGCGGCCAGGCGCCCAGTGACCACCCGGAGTTCGCGAAATTTCTGGTAGACTGCGGCATCGACAGCATTTCCGTCAGTCCCGACAGCTTCGTCGCGGTCAAGCAGAAGGTGGCCGAGGCGGAGGGAAGGGGAACGGCTGCTGCCAACCGCAGGGTATCTGCCGGT
>DASYHX010000494.1:0-4860 GCA_035998065.1 Pseudorhizobium sp. | reverse complement strand
CGCGGCATCAGGATGGGCAAGCGTGCAGCATTATGCGGAGCTGAAGCTCGGAGATCATTTTCTCGTCCTTTGCCACTACGCTTTTCGAACGTGGAACCAGATGGGCAAGAGGTCGATCAATCTTCATGGGCATTCCCACGGGCGGCTGAAGGCGCTGCCGCGGCAGTTCGATGTTGGAGTCGATGCACGCTCCCTGCGTCCGGTGCTCCTCGAGGAACTGCTTGGGCGCTAGGGCTCCGCAACACTCCTTCGCTGTCACCGCAGGCTTCGTATCTCCGTCCCCTCGAGGCTCGGGACGGATGAAGAGGCTATAGAGGCTCTGATGCGGCTCTTGCCGACGTCGATGACGTGGCGCATCGCCTGGACTGCCTTATCGGCGTCACGCGATGCTATGGCATGAGCGATACGCAAGTGGTTGCTCGCGACCTCGTCGATCTTCTCCTGCGAGGCGGCCGGAGAGGAGAGCTGGAACGAGATCGCAAGGGCTGCTTCAACAATGGCGCTCGCTGAGCGCATGAAGGGATTGCCCGACATGCGGGCGATAGCCAAGTGGAATTCAAGGTCCACCTTTGCGATCGTCTCGGGCGTATGGTGCAGATCATCGAAGCGGGCGGCGATGGCGTAGAGCTGCACGATATCGTCGTTGGTTGCCCGCCGTGCCGCAGCCGCAGCAGCGGCCGGTTCCAGAGCCATGCGCATCTCTGCGAGGTGCTCGATGAACTCGAAATCTAACCCGGAGTCGCAGCGCCATCCGAGCACGTCGGCATCGAAGAAATTCCACATGGCGCGGTCTACGACACGGGTTCCGACTTTTGCCTTGGGCTCGACCAGCCTCTTGGCGGCTAGCGTCTTCATCGCTTCGCGCAATACGGTGCGCGACACACCGAAGCGTGCGGAAAGTTCGCTGTCGCCGGGCAATAGCGAACCTTCCGGAATGCGGCCGGCGACGATGGCGCTGCCAAGCTCCGCAACCACATGCGCATGGCTGTTTCGGCCCTTGCGTCCGGTGATTGCTGATTCAAGCAGTCCCAATCAAGCCTCCTTCAGCCGCCCCTCGGCCAGTCTCCGATCCGAATACCACACGATACCGCGCTGCAGAACTATGAAGGTGAACAGCAGGAGGCCGATGACGATCTTCGTCCACCAGGAGGAAAGCGTTCCGTCGAAGACGATATAAGTCTGGATCAGACCCTGTATAAGGATGCCGACAAGTGTTCCCGCAACGAGACCTGCGCCGCCCGTCAAGAGCGTCCCGCCGATGACCACCGCGGCGATGGCATCCAGTTCCACGCCGACGGTCGCAAGAGAGTAACCGGACGAGGTGTAAAGGGTATAAGCAATCCCGGAGAGCCCTGAAAGGAACCCGGAGAGGGCGTAGATGCCGACGGTCGTGCGGCCGACGGAAACACCCATCAGCTCGGCGGACTGCGGGTTGCCACCCACCGCATAAACGTTCGCTCCAAAGCGGGTGCGTCCGGCCACGAATGCACCAACCAGGAATACCAACAGCATCAGCATCGCCATCGCCGTCAGCCGTCCGCCGCCGGGAAAGCGGAAGTAGAAGCCCTGGATCGCGTCAATGATCGGATGCGAGATCGGTACTGACTGCGTTGAAATCAAATAGGCCGCACCCCGGGCAAGGAACATCCCGGCAAGCGTCACGACGAAGGGCGGGATCCCGAGGAAACGGATCATCAGGCCCATGGTCGCACCGAATGACGTGGAGATGGTCAGCACTGCAGCAAAGGCGATCAGCGGATTGACGCCTGCCGAGCCGACCATCACCGCCACGAAGACGCTGGTAAAGGCGATCACGGAACCGATGGACAGGTCGATGCCGCCGGAGAGGATGACGAAGGTCATGCCGACGGCCGCAATGCCCAGGAACGCGTTGTCCGTCAGAAGGTTGCCGAGCACTCTGGTCGACAGCATGTTGGGAAACTGTAGAACGCATGCTGCATAAGCGAGCAGGAAGATCGCAAGAGCGGCCAGGAACGGAAGGTTGCGCGTGCTTATCACTGTGCCGTCCTCTCTGTCTTGACAGCCTGCCCGGAGTTGCCGCGGATCGGCTTGATCAACGCGAGTGCACTCCCAACCGCCGGAGACTGCAGCGTCAGCACCAGGATGATGATGCCGGCCTTGATCACCAGGTTGAACTCCGGCGGGAAGCCGGAGACGAGGATGCCGGTGTTGATCGTCTGGATAATCATGGCGCCGAGCAGCGACGCAAGGATCGAGAAGCGTCCGCCATTCAGCGAGGTGCCGCCGATGACAACCGCCAGGATGGCGTCAAGCTCCAACCACAGCCCGGCATTGTTGGCATCTGCCCCGCGGATATCCGCGGTGACGATCAGACCTGCGATCGCCGCCATCAGGCCCGAAACGGCATAGACGAAGAACAACAGGAAGCGGGCGCGAATGCCGGCCAGCATCGCTGCGCGCCGGTTGATGCCGGTCGCCTCGATGAGGAAGCCGAGGGCCGTGCGGCGCACTAGCAGGCCCACCGCCAAGGCAGCGGTCATCCAGAGCAGGATCGGGATCGGTACCCCTCCGAGCGAGCCGGAGCCCAAGGCTGCGAAGCTCTCGTTGTTGAACGTCAGGATCACGCCCTCCGTGATCAACTGCGCAATCCCGCGGCCGGCGACCATGAGGATGAGTGTCGCGATGATTGGCTGGATGTCGAGAACGGCGACGAGCAGACCATTCCACAGCCCGCAGAGCAGGCCGATGGCCAGCGAGAGAATGACGACGACAGGCAAGGGATAGCCGCTGGAGATCAGCGTCGCGGCAACCGCGCCGCATATGGCGATGACGGCGCCAATCGAAAGGTCGATGCCACGGGTTGCGATGACCAGCGTCATTCCCACTGCGAGTAGCGCGACGGGCGCGCCGCGCACCAGCACATCTATCAGGCTGCCGTAGAGCCGGCCGTTCTGATAGCTGATATTGAGGAAGCCGGGCGAGATGAGGCTTACTACGGCGATAATGATGACAAGCGCTGCCACCTGGGGCGCGATGCGACGAAGCCGGCGGGCGAGGGGACCGGTCATGCCGCCTCCGTTTCGCTTGGATCGGCAATTGCCGCCATGATGTTGTCGGCGGTAACCTGGGAGCCTTTCAGTTCCGCCACATGCCGGCGATCCGCCAGAACGATGACCCGATGTGCCACGGCTGTGAGTTCCTCCAGTTCCGAGGAGATGACGATGAGCGACATCCCGTCGGCGCAGAGCCTCTCGATCATCCTAAGGATTTCTGCGTGGGCGCCGATATCGATGCCGCGAGTTGGTTCGTCGAGGATGAGGAGCCGGGGCTCCGTCGCCAGCCACCGTGCCAGGATCGCCTTCTGCTGGTTGCCACCGGAAAGGAACTTGATCGGCCTGTCGGGGTCAGGCGGGCGGATGTCGAGCGAGCGGATGAAGCTGTCGGCCAGTTCGGCCTTCTGTCGCGTCGACAAAGGCTTCGCCCAGCCCTGGCGCGCCTGCAGAGCAAGCGCGATGTTTTCGCTGACGGAAAAATCGCCGATAATGCCATCGGTCTTGCGTTCCTCTGGACCGAAGCCGAAGCCGTGAGCGATGGCTGTTTCCGGCGATGATATACGGACCTCCTTGCCATCGATCATGGCGGTGCCCGTGTCAGCGCGGTCGATGCCGAAGAGGAGAAAGGCGGTTTCCGTGCGCCCAGAGCCGAGCAATCCGGCCATTCCCACGACCTCGCCGGGGTGAATGTCAAGGTCGAAGGGCGCAACGCTGCCGCGTTTGCCGTAGCCGTCGAACCGAATTGGCGCAGAACTTTGCTCCACCGTTTCGTCGAGTGCATGGTGATCCCGTGTCACGTGCTGCAACTCCTTACCGAGCATCATCGAAATGAGCTCCATGCGCGGTAGGGTCTCAATCTCTCGCGTGCCGACCATGCCGCCGTTGCGAAGCACCGTGACCCTGTCGGCGATGTCGTACACCTGGTTGAGGAAGTGGGTGATGATGATGATGCCAAGGCCCCTGTCGCGCAACTTGCGCAGGACGGCAAACACCATCTCGACCTCGTGGCTGTCGAGACTGGCGGTTGGTTCATCGAGCACCAGAACCTTGCCGGAAAGATCGACGGCACGAGCGATGGCGATGATCTGGCGAATGGCTACCGAGTAAGACGACAGAAGGGCGTCGACGTCGATGGCGAGGCCATAGTCGTGGAGCAGAGCTTGTGCCCGGCGGCGCATCTCTCGCCGGTTAACCAAGCCAAAGCGCCGCGGTTGGCGGCCTAGAAAAAGGTTCTCCGCTACCGTTAGATTTTCAAGGAGGTTTACCTCCTGGTAGACGGTGCCGATACCGAGCTCCTGTGCCTCTCCGACATTGCCTGGTTCGATATCGCTGCCGTCGAGCCTTACCGTACCCGCGTCGCGGCTGTAGACGCCGGTAAGTATCTTGATCAGCGTCGACTTCCCGGCGCCGTTTTCACCAAGAAGCGCGTGGATTTCGCCGCTGCGCAGGGTGAAATCGACATTGTCGAGCGCGGTAATGCCCAGGAAGCTCTTGCCGATGCCGCGGGCTTCCAGGAGGGCGTTGATATCATTCATTGATACGTCCTGTGACCGAAGACCGAAGCCGGGATGCGGCTTCGGTCCATTCTTTCAGGATGAGAGGTGAAGGCTACCGTCACCTCCGATAGCAGGGCTTAGTAGCCAAGGTCCTTCTTGGACTCGTAGACCTTCATCGGATCGTCAGCTGCCGTATAGAGCTTCGACTCCGTCTGGATCCACTTCGGCGGTTCCTTCTTGTCGTTCAGATATGCCTCAAGTGCATCGAAGGCAGGGCCCGCCATGTTCGGCGTCAGTTCGACCGTCGCATTGGCTTCGCCGTCCGCCAT
>DASYHX010000443.1:0-3738 GCA_035998065.1 Pseudorhizobium sp. | reverse complement strand
GCTCGTTGAGGAATCGGATGTCTCCGAGCTGATGTCGGCAGAGGAACGTTACGCGGTGCTGGCGAAAGAGTTCGGCCGCGACGTTGGCCTCGTCCACGGCCGGATGGCCGGAGCAGAGAAAGACGCGGTGATGGCTGCGTTCAAGGCAGGCGACGTCCGTCTGCTGGTCGCCACCACGGTCGTTGAAGTTGGTGTTGACGTGCCGGATGCCACCATCATGGTTATCGAACATGCCGAACGCTTCGGCCTGGCGCAGCTGCACCAGTTGCGCGGCCGCGTCGGGCGCGGTGCCGAGGCCTCGACCTGCATCCTGCTCTACAAAGGCCCGCTCAGCGAGACGGGGCACGCCCGGCTTTCGATCTTACGCGATAGCGAGGACGGTTTCCTCATTGCCGAGGAGGACCTGAAACTGCGCGGCGAAGGGGAATTGTTGGGGACGCGCCAGTCCGGGACACCCGGTTTCCGCATCGCCAGCCTCGAAGCGCATGCAGACCTGCTGGCAATCGCCCGCAAGGATGCGGCGTATCTGCTCGACAAGGATCCGGATTTAACAAGCGAACGCGGCAACAATGTCCGCGTACTTCTCTATCTGCACCGGCGCGATGAAGCCGTCAGGTTCCTGGGAGCGGGTTGACCGCCTTCGACACCACAGTCGGCTGCAGCACTTTCGGCTTGTAGTCCGGTGCGAGCAGGCCGCCGGAGATCAGCAGGCGCGCGCCCTCCTCCGGCGTCATGTCCAGCATGATGATCTTGCTGCGCGGCACAAACATCAGAAAGCCTGCTGTGGGGACGGGTGTCGGCGCGAGGAAAACGGAGACCAGCTCTTCGCCCTCCTCGTTGAGGCGCGCAGCGATCTCTCCCTTGGCATCACCCGAGATGAAGACGAGTGCCCAGGTTCCTGGACTGGGAAACTCGATCAACCCGCATTTCTTGAAGGATGTAGACTGCTCCTTCAACACCGTCTCGAAGATCTGTTTGAGACTTTTGTAGAGCGTGCGGACCAGAGGCATACGGTGCAGGACGGATTCGCCGAAACTCACGATGGAGCGTCCGATCAGGTTCTTCCCGAGAAAACCGATCACCGTAATCAGCAAGATCGCGATGACCATGCCGAGCCCGGGCATCGCGACATTGAGGTAGTTCTCAGGATTGTAGCGTGCCGGGATGTACGGCTTTACCCAGCTGTCGGCCCAGCGGATGAAACTGAATGTCAGCCAGATCGTGATTGCCAGCGGCGCACAGATGATCAGGCCGGTCAGGAAGTTGTTCCGGAGACGGCCCGCCATCGAAATTCGTTCGGGAATGTCAGTCATAAGAAGCGGGTCGTCGTGTTGCACCGCGGAAAGCGGCATTGGCCTGCAGCATGCCGGATGCACCCCAACGATGCAAGGCGCCCCCTGCTGCAGGTGATAAACTCACTCGACCGTGACCGATTTCGCCAAATTGCGCGGCTGATCGACATCCGTCCCCATGAACACCGCCGTGTGATAAGCAAGCAACTGGATTGGAAGCGAATAGGCCATCGGCGCAATAATTTCAGCCACGTGCGGAAGCGTGATCGTCGCCATCGTCGGAAGCTTGGATGCGGCTGCGCCCTTCTCGTCCGTAATGAAGATTATCTTGCCCCCGCGAGCCGCAACTTCCTGCATGTTCGAAACCGTTTTCTCGAAGAACCGATCGAATGGCGCAATGACGATCACCGGCATGTTCTCGTCGATAAGTGCGATCGGACCGTGCTTAAGCTCTCCCGCCGCATAGCCTTCGGCGTGGATATAAGAGATTTCCTTGAGCTTCAGCGCGCCTTCCAGAGCCAAAGGATAGCTCGTGCCGCGGCCAAGATAGAGCACGTCTTTGTATCTCGACAGTTCCCGTGCAAGCGCTTCAATCTGAGATTCAACGGCGTTCAGCACGCTGCTCATCAGACGTGGCATCTCGGTCAGACTCTTGACCAACTGCCGCTCCTCATCGGGCGCTATCGTTCCTCGCAGCTTGCCGGCAGCGATCGCGAGGGAGGCCAGCACCGTCAGCTGGCATGTAAAAGCCTTGGTCGACGCCACACCAATCTCCGGGCCGGCTAGGATCGGGAAGATCGCGTCGGACTCACGCGCAATCGTGGACTCCTTGACGTTGACGACCGCACCAATCTTGAGGCCTGCTTCCTGGCAATAGCGCAGCGAGGCAAGGGTGTCAGCGGTCTCACCGGACTGTGAAATAAAAAGCGCAGCCTGATCCTGCGCGAGCGGGATTTCGCGGTAGCGGAATTCCGAAGCAACATCGATCTCGACCGGCAGCCTGGCATAACGTTCGAACCAATATTTGCCGATAAGCCCGGATAGGTAAGCCGTTCCGCAGGCGGAAATGGCGAGGCTGCGGAGCGAGGTGAAGTCGATCACTCCGCAGATCGATGTGTCAACCGTGTGGTCGCCGAGGTCTACGTAATGTGCGAGGGCGTGCGAAATCACTTCCGGCTGCTCGTAGATCTCCTTCTCCATGAAGTGCCGGTGATTGCCCTTGTCGACCATATAGGCGGCGGACTGGCTGATCTGGCGCGGGCGCTCGACCCGGTTGCCGTCATGATCGAAGATGTAGGCGCCGTCGCGTCCCAAGATCGCCCAGTCGCCATCAACCAGATAGGTAATCTCGTTGGTGAAGGGTGCGAGCGCGATCGCGTCCGAGCCGAGATACATCTCGCCGCGCCCGTGGCCGATCGCCAGCGGCGGACCAGAGCGGGCTGCCATAATGGTCGAAGGATCATCGGCGAAAATAACAGCCAGCGCATAAGCGCCCGTTACCTGCTTGAGCATGGTCTGCATTGCTTCCCGACGCCCCATTCCGGACCGGAGGTTGCGGGCGATGAGGTGCGCCACAACTTCCGTGTCGGTCTGCGTCTCAAAGGCCACGCCCTCGGCCGCCAGCTCCTCCTTCAGATCGGAAAAGTTCTCGATGATACCGTTGTGGACAACGGCGACACCATCGACGAAGTGCGGGTGCGCGTTCGTCTCGTTCGGCACTCCATGCGTGGCCCAGCGGGTGTGGGCGATGCCGATCGTTCCAGGAAGCGGATCTTCTGCCAGCTTCTTTTCGAGGTTGAACAGCTTACCTTCAGCGCGTCGACGCGCCAGAACGCCGTTCTCTATGGTCGCGACACCGGCGGAATCATACCCGCGATACTCAAGCCGCCTGAGTGCCTCGACCAGACGCTCCGCCACCGGCTGCTTGCCGACGATCCCAACGATGCCGCACATTCAGATACCCCCTTGTTCCCGACGATGAGGCGGGATTTCTAGCCGATCATGGCCTTGCTGCAATCCTGAACTGGTCACTTTCCGTATCGAAAGGTAACCGGCGTCTGTTAGCCCTTCTTGGCGGCCTTCAAAGCATGCGCGCGCTCGCGGATCACCACCGCACGGCCAGGTTTGTTCTCCTGGCGTGCACGGGCAAGCCCCAGAGCATCCGCCGGAACGTCTTCTGTGATCACGCTCCCGGACCCTACATAGGCGCCATCACCGATCGCAACGGGTGCCACCAGCGCCGAGTTGGAACCGATGAAGGCGTTGGCGCCGATCTCGGTGACGTGCTTGTTCACGCCGTCATAGTTGCAGGTGATCGTGCCGGCACCGATATTGGTCTGGGCGCCGATTACCGCGTCGCCGATATAGGTCAGGTGGTTGATCTTGGCGCCCTCGCCGACAGCCGCATTCTTGACCTCGCAGAAGTTGCCGACCTTGGCCTTGGCAG
>DASYHX010000415.1:0-4161 GCA_035998065.1 Pseudorhizobium sp. | reverse complement strand
GGCTTCGCACGCACCACGACACGCGCCCGTTCATCGCCTCGCTCGGCCTCTTCGTCCTCGGCTATGCCGGCATCGGCATCAGCTTCTACCCGTACATCGTGCCGACATCGGTGACGATCTGGGATGCCGCCGCGCCCGATGAAAGCTTGGCCTTCCTGCTGGTGGGCGCCGCGGTCCTGGTTCCGCTGATCCTCGCCTATACGACCTACGCCTACTGGGTTTTCCGCGGCAAGGTCGATCCAGAAGAGGGCTACCACTGATGCCGGCCCCCGGTACCGGCAAGCGGATTCTCTGGTTTGTCGGACTTTGGCTTGCCGGTGTGGTCTGCGTCGCGACCGTAGGGTTGCTGATCAAGCTCTGGCTTGGCGCGTGATTACGTCTCGGCGGGATACTGGTTGTCCTTCAACAGCTTCGCGAGGTGCACCGTATTGCGGGCAAGCATGCCGACGGTGCTGGTGACCTTCTCCGGGATCTTTTCCAGATCGCTAAAGTTGGTGCTGTTCATCGCTTCCCCGACCCAATAGGCGACCGCATTGGCAGGAATGGTGAAGCCCACGTCACTCAGCGCCTGGTAAAGCTCGGCCGAAACATGGTGCGCACCGTCCTCGTTGCCGACAACCGCAACCGCAGCCACACGTCCATAGGACACCATCCGCCCCTGATCGTCTGTCTCGCTGAGAAAGGCGTCCATCCGCTCCAGCGCACGCTTGGCAACGCTGGAAGGCTGGCCCATCCAGATCGGCGTTCCTAGGATCAGGATGTCCGCGTCCAGCACCATCTGCCGGATCTTCGGCCATTCGTCACCCTCGCCTTCATCCGAAAGCACGCCAGGCTTGATGTTGTAGTCCGCCAGTCGAAGGATGGTGGTCTCGACGCCCATCGGCTTCATCGAAGCCTCGATGAGGCCGAGCATGCGATCGGTTGACGAAGGTTCGCCACCGCTCGACTTCAGCGTGGCATTGAGGGCAAGCGCGGTCAGAGACATATTTCACTCCTGGATCGATCGGGACTGACATCGCAACAATTGCACGGCTGCCCGGTTCCAGGATTTCCCGTCTCAACGTCTTGTGAGCGTTATCAGATAATGCGCAGGCTCATTCACCGCGTTGAAGAACACGCAGTCCGCAGGAGGACCAAGAAGTAGGCAGTCCCCCTTCGCAAGGTGATGCACGACCTCGCCCTCCACGAAATCCAGTTCGCCAGTTAGAATCCAGATCTGCTGCTGTTGAAACGCAAAGGCCGAGGCTGGGTACGGCACACGCACGTTCGGCGGCAAGGATACCTCCACCAGTTCCACTGCCGAACCCGGTGGTGATATCGCGCGCCGCATGTAACCTGTTTCCGGATCGTGCCAAACCGGCTGCTCCCCATGTTGGCTTAAACGATTAGGCGCCTGTTCCGCCAAGGCTAGCAGGACCGAGAGTGGCAGTCCGAAGGCACCCGAAAGACGCCCTAACACGGTCGCGGTTGGGCTTGCCTCTCCCCGCTCCACCTTGCTGATCATGGCCTTCGAGACACCGGAGCGATCGGCGAGATCGGAAAGCGACCAACCCCTCGCCTCCCGCTCATGCTTCAGGCGCGCAGCAATGGCATGAACCGGATCTCTCGCTTGCTCCTGCACCTGCTTGCCTTTCGTCAATCGTCTTCTATAGTGGACGAAGATATCCTATTTGAGACGGCTTCTGAAAGCAACGAAGCGGGAGAGCAGCATGGCGAAGAAGATCCTGTTCAACGCATTCGACATGAACTGCGTAGGCCATATCCAGCAGGGCCTGTGGGCACACCCGCGTGACAAGTCGCGGCGCTATGCCGACCTCTCCTACTGGATGGACTACGCCCGCCGACTTGAAGCTGGACTGTTCGACGGGATCTTCATGGCAGACGTCGTCGGCGTCAACGACGTCTATGGCGGCAGTAATGCAGCCGCACTGCGTGGCGCAGTGCAGGTGCCGGTCAACGATCCCATGCTGCTCGTGCCGGCGATGGCGGCCGTCACGAAGCATCTTGCTTTCGGCATCACCGCCAACCTCACCTACGAAGCGCCTTTCCTCTTCGCGCGTCGGATGTCGACCCTCGATCACCTGACCAGGGGTCGGATCGGGTGGAACATCGTCACGGGCTACCTGGACAGCGCAGCCAAAGCGATCGGACTCGATGGACAAGCGGCGCACGACGACCGTTACGACCTGGCCGACGAATATATGGAGGTCGTCTACAGGCTCTGGGAGCAAAGCTGGCAGGATGACGCCGTCGTCAACGATCCGAGCAGGCATCTTTATGCCGATCCTGAGAAGGTCCACAAGATCAGGCACAAGGGGCCGCAGCACAGCATCGATGCGATCCACCTCTGCGAGCCATCGCCGCAGCGGACGCCGGTGCTTTATCAGGCAGGCTCATCCACGCGTGGCCGTCAGTTCGCCGCAACCCATGCGGAATGCGTGTTCGTCAACGGACAGAAGATCGAGGGGGTCAAGGCGATCATCGACGATATTCGTACCCGCGCCACCGATCGGGGGAGGAAGCCGGATGACATTAAGGTCTTCATGGGCGCAACCATCGTCACCGGGCGGACGGACAAGGAGGCGCAGGAGAAGTACGAAGACTACCGCGCCTATGTGAGCTCCGAGGCAGCCCTGGTTCACGCCGCAGCATCGATGGGGATCGACTTTGCCGGGTACGACTTGGACGAGCCGATCGAGACCGGCAAGAGTGCCGCTATCGTCTCCAACGTGGAGGCGATGACCCGCACCGCCGGTGCGCAATGGACGAAGCGGAAGCTCCTGGAGCAGATGGTGCTCGGCAGCCGCCAGCCGCCGATGATCGGATCGGCGGAAAGAATTGCGGATGAGTTGGGCAAATGGGCCAATGAAGCCGGGGTCGATGGCTTCAACCTGTCCCGCACGGTGGTTCCGGAATGCTTCGACGATATCATTGAATTGGTTATACCAATCCTGCAGGATCGAGGCCTCTACAAGACGGCTTACAGCGAGGGACCGCTGCGGCAGAAGCTGTTCGGACAGCCTCGACTGCCGGCAAGGCATATTGGCGCCGGACACCGGCGACTTTCACCGGCAGCGGAATAGGTTGGGCGATGGAGAGGCAGCAATTTCGTGATGCCATGGCGCGGCTAGGCTCCGCCGTGACCATCGTCACCTCCGATGGTGAAGCCGGGATTGCCGGAACCACGGTGTCCGCTGTCTGCAGCGTCACCGATCAGCCGCCGACCCTTCTGGTCTGTCTCAATCGCTCGAGCCGCAACAACACGGCCTTTCGCCGCAATGGTCGGCTCTGCATCAATATCTTGTCAGCCGCTCACGAGGATCTGGCGCGGACATTTTCGAACGGCAGCCTGTCTGCCGAGGAACGTTTTGCCCAAGGCCGCTGGAGGTCGGGAGAAAACGGCAGCCCTGTCCTGGCAGGCGCCGCCGCGTCACTGGAATGCGGTATCGCCGATATCTCCGAAGTAGGAACGCACTCCGTGTTCTTCTGCCGGGTCACGGCGGCGTCTGCAGGAGAGGCAGAAGAAGGCCTCGTCTACTTCGATCGTGCCTTCCATAGAGTCGGCCAACCTACGTCGGTTGCATCACTATGACAGGAAAAGAGGGGCCAGATCGCGAACGCTGGCGGGTTCTCGCCATTTTGTGCGTCGCCGTCGTTCTCTCCTTCTCCACCTGGTTCTCCGCCGCCGCGATCGCACCGGAGATCAGCCGGGAATGGGCTCTCTCTCCGGCCGCCGCTGGTTGGCTGACCAATGGCGTGCAACTTGGTTTCGTGATCGGAGCGCTGCTGGCCAGCCTGTTCAACCTTCCCGACATCATCCGGATGAATCGCCTGATGGCGGCCTCGGCCGCGCTTGCTGCGGCCGCCAATGCTGCCCTGCTTGCAGAACCCGGCCCGGCGCTTGCCATTGTCTCACGCCTCGCCACGGGCTTTGCCCTTGCCGGCGTCTACCCGCCCGCACTGAAACTTGTCTCCACGTGGTTCGTCACCGGCCGCGGCCTGGCGTTCGCAGGGGTCATCGGCGCAATCACAGCCGGCTCCTCCCTGCCGCACCTCTTTCGCGGGGCAATGACAGCTGTCCATTGGCAATCGGTGGTGGCCCTCGCAAGCCTCGCCTCCCTCGCCAGCATGATCCTGTTCCTGGTCTTCGCCCGCGAAGGC
>DASYHX010000410.1:0-6933 GCA_035998065.1 Pseudorhizobium sp. | reverse complement strand
AACCTTCTGGCTTCTGAAGACAACGCGCAGCCTCAGAGAGGGGTGGCGCGTGGCCGGGCAATCAATGTCGCGCTCTGCAGATCCATCCGGCGTTGTCGCAAATCAACTCTTATCCGCGGAGCTCGAAGCACGACTGCCGCGCGGTTTTCCGGCGCCGACGCCGCCCTTCCGCTCCGCCTGCCCGGTCCTCCGAGGCAGCCTGCTGTATCGAGCAGTTCTTATATGTTCTCTTTGCTTTCGCCAGGAATTGCCGCTATAGAGCCATCGATACGGATTGCTTTGGCCGGCTTGGGGTCAGAGGGTGGGGTTCGACCCTTCCCACGCTGACGACGCGCCGGAGGCCAGTCCGGCCATTCAGGGAGCGTTGTCGCGAATGTCCGCCAAGATTTATCGTCCCGCACGGAACGCCATGCAGTCTGGCAAGGCGAAAACCCATCTGTGGGTCCTGGAATTTGACCAGGAGGCGCCGCGACGGATCGATCCCGTTCTTGGGTACACATCTTCATCCGATACCCGACAGCAGGTGAGGCTGACCTTCGAGACGCAGGAGCAGGCGGAAGCCTATGCCAAGCGCGAAGGAATCGAATATCGCGTCGTTCCGCCGAAGGAAGTGGTCCGGCAGGTCGTCTCCTATACAGACAATTTCCGGTACAACCGCATCCAGCCCTGGACGCATTGACCGCTTCTGGCGCCCCGGCGCCCGTCGGCCCCGTAGCTCAGCTGGATAGAGCATTCGCCTTCTAAGCGAACGGTCGCAGGTTCGAATCCTGCCGGGGTCGCCATTCCGTTGGATCCGCTCTGCGCCAACGGCTGTTTTTCTTGGCTACATGTCCCCCCAAACCCGGTTCGTCGGCAGGATCCTCCGCCGAAAGCACCTATGCTGAATCTCGATACAGGCGCCACGAGTGGACGTGCCAAACCCTGCCGGTTGCCGTGGTGGACAGGCGTGTTCGAGCGCCTCGTACAACAAACCATCCATGAAAAGTTGTACCTGCTTCACTTTTAGCAAGTTTCTTAACCCGCCTGAAGGGCCTGGATGGAAAGCTTGGACGCGGAAACAGCTTGAGGAACTGTGTGGATGGATTACCAGTCGCGAGCGGGCAGCCAGATCGGTGGCAAGAAGCCCAGAAGGGCGGTCCGGAGGAATACCGAGGCACAAGTCATCGTCTCCTATATGGGGATGGAAACCAGCGGTTTGATCCGCGACCTTTCCACAACCGGCGCCGCCATCGACCTGCAAGGCTATTTCCAAGGGATGGTCGGCAGCACGGTCACATTGCGGTGCGACGGCCTGTGCACCGTGGAGGCGAAGATCCGGTGGTTCCGCAACTGCCGTGTCGGCGTGGAGTTCGATGGCTGCTCCAACACGGCCGCAAAGGTTCATGCCTATTTCAAGTACTTCCACCGGGAGCCAGTCCTCCAGCGCTCCTGACCAGATGGCTTGCGATCCGCTAGGGGAACCGGACTTGTAGAGATTGCGGTGTCCTCCCGTCTTCGTGGAACTTCAACGCGTCCCGGCGGTTGTTGCAAGTTGGTATAGGAGGATGAGCAATGCGAATGACCGTTTCTATCCCGGCTGCGATCGCTCTTGCAGCCTTCATTCATGCCCCTGGCAAAGCGGATTGCGTTGATGTCACGACGACCGCCAGCAGCAATTCTGAAAGCGGGATCGCCAAGGACGGCACCCATGCTCCGCTGGAAGGTGCTGCGAGCTCGCAAGTGCAGACCCATTCCGAGACAGGGACCACGACGACCAGTGCCGATGCTCTTGCACAGCAACCCCAAAAGGACGGGGAGGGCGTTCCCCTTGGCGAGAGCAGCAGTCTGGCAACGTCTGCGCAAGATGCGGCCGCCCAGCAAGAGGGCGAGAAGACAGCCGCAGCCGCAGCCTCAGACGACAAGTGCTGACAGGTGTGATTTGCTACCGGTTCAGTTTTTGAAGCCGCCGGCGTGGCGGCTTCCCTTTGGACGGAAGCTAGACGGCGGGCACGTCACCGGTCGTGACTGCGAAACAGCCACGCCAGCCCGATGCCTGTCCCACCGGTTAGCAGCACGAAGACCGGGGCGGCGCCCCAGCCGTAGAGGGTGACGACAGAGGCCAGAAGCAGCGGGCCGAGAAACTGTCCGATGTTGGTCCCCTGCATGACGAACCCACTGATCGTGCTCACCAGGTCCTGGCGGGCTGCATAGGTGGGAAGCGCGCTCATGATCGCAGCGGGAAGAAGTCCGCCGGCGGCGGCATAGACGAGTGCTGCGGGATACCGAGCTGCCAGAGGCAGGCCTTCCGTAAAGACAATGAAGGCGCAAACGCTCAGCAGGGAAAACGCGATCACGATCAAGCACCATCGTTTCACGCCTCGTCTGAGGAGATAGCCTCCAAAGAAGTTGCCGGGTACGTTGGCCAGAACGGCTGTCGCTGTCATTGCGGAGGCTGTTGCCAGCGCCACATCGTTCTCCTCGATCAACATCGTCGGCAGAAATCCGAAGACCGACATGAAGCTCGAACTGTAGAGAAGAAACATTCCGGCGAGCAGCCAGGAGGTGGATCGGGCGGCCGTCAGCCTGGCACCTTGAATGAAAGACATCTCCGTCCTCGGGAGCGGCGTGCCGAGGCTTGTGCCAGCACCGGCAAGCATGATCAGCGGAATGACCGTAAGCAGCGCAGCAGCGATCCAGGAGCCACGCCAGCCCCACAGCGATAGCAAGAATGGAGAGGCCAGCATCATGCTCCCGACACCAATCGGCAGCCAAGCTGCCCATGCAGCGAAAGCCAGGCCGCGATCACGCGGAAGCGTGGCAGACGTGATCAGCGCTGGTGCGGCCACCACTGTGAAGATCAAGCCTATCCCTTCGACGATGCGGGTCGCGAAGAGTTGGGCCGGCTGCTGGGACACGGCGCCGAGCACGCTGCCGAGTGCGAGGAGAGACAGGCTCATCAGCATCGATCGGCGTGGCGTCAATCGGTCGGCCGTTCGTCCCACTGCCAGCCCCAGCAAACCTCCCATGAGGCTGACAAGTCCCATCAGCCAGCCAGCTTCTACGAGATCGAGCCCCATTTGATCGCGCAGAAACGGAAGGGCTGGCGGAACCTTTCCAATATGCAGCGCTGCGGCGATCCCGGCAAGAACAGCGACCGCTACCTCCCTCCAGCGTGTTTCCATGTCCTACTCGCCTTGAATCTAGCTGATGTGTCCGCACGATGTGCTTCAGGCCCACCAGAGAGTGGTAGTTCGGCATCCCACTCAAGCCAAGCGCCATGATGGATAATGTATACATTCATCCGGATTTTTTGTTGCTGGCGGACTGCAGATAGGGCAGGCTCACTCAGCCGGGACGGGACTGGAGAATGGTGCGATGGAGGAGACGGGCAGAACCACACATACGCTTGCGGCATTGATGGAGCTGCGCAAACGCATCCTGAACGGTGACTTCCCCGGCGGGACACGATTGTTCGAGGTTCCTCTTGCTGAAACACTGCAGATCTCACGCACGCCGATCCGTGAGGCGATGTCGCGGCTCGCGGAGGAGGGGCTGCTGGATCGACTGACCAACGGAGGCTTCGTCGTTCGCAGTTTCACACTCGCGGATGTCCTCGACGCAATCGAACTCCGGGGCGTGCTCGAAGGGACGGCCGCGCGGCTTGCTGCAGAGCGGTCTGCGCCGCCGGCAGTTCTGGAGCGACTCAACCACGTCCTTCTGCAGTTGGACGCTTGCTTCGGGCGTGATGCAAACGAGGTGGACTTCGAAGCTTACTCGAACCTGAACGGGCAGTTTCACACGCTGCTCGTCACACTCTCGGGAAGCGCGGTCCTGCAAAGGGAAATCGAGAGGGCGACACGGCTTCCATTTGCGTCCCCCTCGGCGTTTCTGTCCGGGCGTACGAACATCGACGTTTTCCGTCAGTCATTGCACGTCGCCCAGGAGCAGCATCGGGCATTGGCGGCGGCGATCGCTTCCCGGGAAGGAACGCGTGCCGAGTTCATCGCTCGAGAGCACGCACGTATCGCCCGGCGTAACCTCGAATACGTGATGTTGGAAAATCCCGAGCTGATCATCAGTGTCCCGGGGCTCGCCCTTCTCAACAGCTGAGTCGCGCCGAGACGCTGGTCTGCATACAGCCGCACACCAAAAGGGCGAAGTGAGTCCCGCTTTCCCTCTTGCAGTTTTACTACAAATGAGCTGATGTATACATGACGCTTATCTCAGGGAGGAGAGACCGTGACGAAATCCAGCTTGTCCGATGCCATCAATGCGAGCGGCAACGCGGTCGAGATGCTGCGCAATTCCAAGATCGGGATGTATGTTTACCCGGTGGTGGCGCCCGAATTCACCAATTGGCGCGATGAACAGCGTGCTTGGCGAGAGTCGGCGGTCCTGTTCGACCAATCGCACCACATGGACGAGGTCATTGTCGAAGGCCCTCAGGCCGTGGCGTTCCTCGAGCATGTCGGGATCAACAGCTTTGCCAACTTCGATCTCAACCGCGCCAAGCACTTTGTGCCGGTGACGCCGGCGGGTCATGTCATCGGCGACATGATCATCTTTCGCGAACGCGAGGACAAGTTCATCCTCGTTGGGCGGGCGCCGACAGCGAACTGGGTGCAGTTCCAGCAGGCGATCGGCAGGTGGAACGTACGGATTCACCGGGATCCTCGCTCACCCTCGCGCCCGGACGGCAAGGCGGTCTACCGCACCCACTACCGCTTCCAGATCCAGGGGCCGGATGCGCCAAAGATCTTCGAGAAGATGAATGGCGGGCCGGTGCCGGACATCAAGTTCTTCCACGTCGACTGGATCAATGTCGGCTCCAAGCGTGTGCAGGCGCTGCGCCATGGCATGGCCGGTGCACCCGGACTGGAGATCTGGGGGCCTTATGCGGACCTGGAGTATGTCCGCAGCGTCATCCTCCAGTCGGCCCGCGATGCGGGCGTCGACATGCATCAGGTCGGCAGCCGCGCCTATTCCACGAACACGTTGGAATCTGGCTGGATCCCGTCGCCGCTACCCGGCATCTATACCGGGGACGGCATGATGCAGGATTATCGCGACTGGCTTGGCGCCGACAGCTATGAAGCGACCGGCGCGATTGGCGGAAGCTTCGTCTCCAGCAACATCGAAGACTACTACGTGAACCCGTTCGAGCTTGGATACGGCTTCTATATCGGCTGGAAAACCGACTTCATCGGCAAGCAGGCGCTGGAGAAGGTGAAGGATGTAAGGAACCGCAAGAAGGTGACTTTCGAGTGGAATGCGGAGGACGTGGTGAAGGTGATTGCTTCGGCTTTCCAGCCTGGCGAGGACCACTACAAGTGGATCGATTTCCCGCAGCCGAACTATGCGTCCACGAGTGCCGATATGGTCATGCATGACGGCAAGATGGTCGGCATGTCTATGTTCAACGGCTACAGCTACAACGAGCGCTGCATGCTGTCGCTGGGCGTGGTCGATGCCGATGTGCAGGAAGGCGACGTGCTGACGATGATTTGGGGCGAGCCCAATGGCGGCACCGGCAAGACCTCGACGGAGCGTCACAAGCAGGCAGAGATCCGGGTTCGGGTGTCGCCGACTCCCTATGCTCGCGAAGCGCGGGAGAACTATGCGGAGAGCTGGCGGAACAAGCGGGTTGGCTGAGCCCTGACGGGCGGGCTCCGGCCTGGCGTCCGCCCGTTCGTCCGGTCAACGGCAATCGGCAAGTCTTGTCACCGAGAGACGAAGGGCAGGCAATGGGAATGACAGGGTTTCTTCGGCACGAGGACATCTCCGCTGCTCCGGCTGCCTTCGGCGAACTGCTGCGGAATGCCTCGATCGAGGTCATGCCGCGCACCGCGGCCAAGATCGATGATTTCCGGCCACTGCTGCAAAAGGGGTCGCGGGTCTATATTGCCCACATCCGGGGGACATCGATCGATGAGATGGTGGAGACCGCAAGGCGACTGACGAACGAGGGCTTTCAACCCATGCCGCATCTGCCGGCGCGCATTGTCCCCAGCCATGCGGCACTGGAGCTCTGGGCACGGCGGTATCGGGAAGAGGCGGGGGTCACCCAGGCGTTGCTTCTCGGTGGTGGCGTGGCAGAGCCGGCAGGGCCCCTCGACAGTTCGATTGCCATGCTCGAAACCGGCATCTTCGACCGGCTCGGCTACAAACGACTTCATGTTGCAGGGCATCCGGAAGGCAACAAGGACATCGACGTGGACGGTGGCACGTTGCGGGTGGACGATGCCCTCCAGTGGAAGCAGGCGTTCTCCGAACGCACCGATGCCGCGATGGCGATCGTTACCCAATTTGCATTTGATTCAGCTCCGGTCATTCGTTGGGCGGAGCGACTGCAACAGGCGGGCATCTGCATGCCGATCCACGTTGGCGTCGCAGGGCCGACGAAGCTCCAGACGCTTATCAAGTTTGCGATCGCCTGCGGCGTCGGACCGTCGCTGAGCGTCCTGCAGAAGCGGGCGCTCGATCTTCGCAAGCTTCTCGTCCCGCACGAGCCTAACGACCTCATGACAGACCTTGCCAGCTACAAGGTCACTCATCCCGAAAGTCTGATCGAACAACTTCATCTCTTCCCGCTCGGCGGTATCCAAGCGAGCACGGACTGGCTGGCGCGGATGCAAGGGGAGGCGGGGATCCAGGATGGCCAGCTCGCCTGAGATCGTCGGTTGTCCTTTCTCGTCGAAGGGGATAAGCGAGAAAGCCGCTTTTCCAGACCCGCCTGCCGCCGGAGCCGTCCTTGTCATTTGATCCTGCCGTTTTCAACAAAAGCTACGCAAGTTTCCTGTTCGACATGGACGGGACCATCCTCAATTCGCTTGCCGCCGCAGAACGGGTCTGGGGGCGTTGGGCAACGCGCCACGGTCTTGATCTTGCGGCATTTCTCCCGACCATGCACGGCAAGCGGGGTATCGACACGATCGCCGGTCTCGACCTGCCGGG
>DASYHX010000402.1:0-5934 GCA_035998065.1 Pseudorhizobium sp. | reverse complement strand
TCAACAGGACTGAATGGACGGTGGTGCAGATCATCTTCTGGACGGTTGTCTCGTACATCGCGGGCCAGATCTGTGCCGCTCCATCATCAGGTCTCATTGAATTTGTCTTTGCCCGCGTAATTTTCCGTTCGCCCACAGAAGTTGCCCTTGGTTTGGGGAAACGCCGTTGGCGCGAGCATGTCGCGGCGTGGCTCTTTGCCAATCGCGAATACAGTCCGCTTGCCACGAAAGTACGAGACCGCATCAAATCGGGAGCGGCCGCCAAACTGGGTATGGGTGTGGCGAACCTGGACGGTGAGCATATCTTCCAAGTTGCTTTTCCAGCCGCGCGGGCGAGTGCCGACACCGTGACAAGACTTGAGAGCTTCCAGAACAGTTACGGGTTTTGCCGAAACATCTGTTTCGTCGCCCTACTTGCTACTGGCATGCTCACCTACAAATATTGGCATGGCTCTGCGCAAAAGGACGGCTGGCTTGCGCTCGGTGCTTTGGCTGTCGCTATCGGAATGTACGGTCGTTTCCTCAAATACTACGCCGCGTACGGCCGTCAGGTCCTTACGAGCTATCACCATTCGTTGTCCGCTTAGTCGACCGGGTGAACCAAGGCGTGATACCGATCGGGAGTAATGATCAGCAACACGCTTGGAGGAGGGCGTTCGGCTGTCAGCTGCGCGGCGGTTTTTCTGTCGAGGCCGGAAGGACCCATATCGGCGAGGTGGCTATGCCACGTTCCAACGTCAAAGAGGCTTCCGCCACTGGCACGGTGACGGGCCTTGATCGCCTTTTTCAAGCCCTTAGTGCCGAGTTCAAAGAGGCCGGCTGTGCGTCGGCTGTCTTCCGGAGCGGGGAGGAGGTCAACCACGGTAATGGTCTGACACCGGGCGCTCGTCGTGCCGATGAGAAGTCCACCGGTTTCCACATGCGAATACAAGGCAACCTCTTCACGGATCCGACGATCGACTGAAGGGGAAAGCCGGACTTGCCAACCGTTGCGGCCCTCTACAGGAACCTCGATGAACGGCTCAACTACGATGTCACGCCAATGCGTGGTAGGATCGCCAGCAAGCCGATGTCCGATCGCGTAGGTTCCCGACGATTGTTCCGGTTCTCGGCCTAGGAAGATCTCGGTGGCCGCGGCAGTCATCGCGGACAGCCGCGCGTCCGTCATGGGCATCGTTAGGGAGCCGCACCCTTGGCCGATCTGAACTTCGGTCAACCCATGTTCAGGGTTGAATAGCAAGTTGCGCTCAGCTGTTGTCGCGTGCGCACTCATCTCGGTCAGAAGATCAGCGATTGTAGGATTCCTGGCGGTGCCTTCCTGCAGCAGGAAGGCACCTTCTCCCCGGCCGAACAACGCAACCTCAGAGATACGAGGCGGGAAGGCATCCTTCGGTACGATGGACAGTGCCTCGCGCACCAGCAAGGACGCAGTGGAATTGAGCACGCGCTCGGTTTTATCCGGCGCGAGCGCCTGCCGACCGTCAGGCGAACGTAGTTGCTCCACGGCGTCCTCAAAACATACTGCCGGCGTCTGACCGAGCACCTTGAGTTCTGTCGCGAGCTCTTCCGCTTTTCCTGAGCCCAAGGATGGCCTGACCAAGGCATGCCGGGCCATATTGTGGGGCAACAGGACCAATGTATCTGTGATCGCAGTGACAGGCACGCCAGCGCGGGCAAGATGAAGCGCAGCTTTCGATCCAACGCTGCCGGCCCCGATCACCGCCGTGGGCGCCGCCGACGTCACGGGAGAAAGCTTACGGAGGAGTTGAGGGGTGGCCCTGGAGAGCAGCCGAGTGGGCTTGACAGTATCCTCCCCCGGTTCGTCCCAAAGGGTCGTCCGGCCGGGTCGCGGATAGATTTCGAACAAGTAGGGGAGATGCTCGAGGTTCGAGGCTGAGCCTATGAGATGGAAAGGCCGGCGGGCAGCGAAGATCACCGCGATGGGAATGGCGGTTCCAAACTGGTACATGCCCCAATTCTTCACCAGCGTTTCCATAAATTCGCGGAAATGACGGCCGCAACCAAGCGCCTTGGCGCGAGAGTGCAGCTGAGTAAGATTAGTTACGGTTTCCGGCAAGTATCGGCGGTTAATCCGCGGGTTGCCGGCGTCATCGGGGTCGGGCGTGATGAATGCCATAACCGAAGTACCGGAAATGCCATTAATTTTCGATAGCCGTTGACTCTGAAAGAGGGTCATGTCGGTCTTTGAGAAAAGGCTTGCGAGCTCCGTACCGGCTTCCAGGAAGGTAAATGCCCCTGGTCCCGTTTTCCCTAGTGAGCGGAGATAATACGTACGGTAGCTCCTCCAAGCACCCTCGGCCGACGTTTTTTCCTCAAGAAATTCACTATCGACGATGAGCGTGTCGGCGAGGCCGGCACGAAGGGCCGGTTCCCAGCCCTGAGCGGGATTGATTAGCGAATCCACCGCGGCATTCGCGAGCCAGGACGCAAGTTGTTCAAGCAAGCCGATGATCCCTGATTCAATTAGGGCAAAATGGCTAAAGAACTCGTCTTGCGACCCGTCCACCAGGCAAGGACGGGGCAATGCATCCGCGGGGGACGGCTGTAGATGCGGAAGATCCCGCGGAAAATCCTGACGCAGGTAGATCGTTGGACTTTTCCAAGGGTAACCGGCGCGGATGACAATCTCGACCTCCTCAAGAGTTCGAACTCCCGTCGTGGAAAGACCGCGCGCTTTCACGTCGAACGGCATTTCCACTTCGAACATCACGGCGACACGGCAGTCATCCGCTTCGGCAACCGTTAGCTTCGCGCTTCGTACTTGAGGGTGGCGTCGAACCACACGGAGCAGATGCTCCGCGTGTTGCACGAGCTCGGACTTCCCAGCTGACATCAACCGTGTCCGCGGGCACTCGAAGCGACGGCTGATACACCAACGGTCGTGGCCGCCGCAGCTGCCGCCCGAAGCTTCTTTGACACGCCCGAGAACGTCACAGTAAACTCAAGAGGTCGGTCATTGGCGTTCGTGTATTCGGATGTGCAGATGAACTCGCCCTTCACTGCGTCTGGCTTAAGAATCGAGACGTATTCCCGTTTTGCGCGCTCGTGCGGCGGGTCACTGTCGTCTTTGAGAATGGGCTTACAGCTGGCCACGATAGTCGCGCCGAACTTGGCCTGTCCAAGAGCACTGCGAGCGTCTTCACACACCTTGACCTTCTCGCCCATCTCCGACCATCGGTCATAGCTCAAAGTACGCCATGAGCAGTGGTGCGGCGCCTGCAGAAGATCGTAGGTAAACCAGTCGGGGTCACTGTCCTTATGGTTCTGCCAAAGCCGCTCCCAAATTGCGACGCCAGCGTCACCACCTGTAAGATATCGACATTTATCGGCATTCCCGCCACCAGTGAGGGAGAAATTGATGATGACTGAAGAGTTGTTTTTCTCGAGCAAGGCGACCAACTCATCGTCTTCAGCCACCAGCATGGGCGCAAGCAGGCGCCCGGTGAACTGACCGGAGCTGCCGCGGTTTGCGGATGTAATCAGACCTCCCTGTTCGACCACGATGTCCGTGATATCGTCGGTCTTGCCGTCTTTATCCTTACCCATGATCAAGATGCGATCACCATCAACGGTCCCAAATTTGTCGTCCTTGAACCTTTGGACCCGGCGGCGGGCCTCTTTCGCCCAGGCCTTGGCATCCGCGCACAGGACGTGCTGGGTGCTGGCGCGGCGGAAGACAATCGGGGATGACCACATTTCCCGGATGAAAATCAGGCAACTGTCTTTGGGATAGTCAGCCGGCGGTCCGAGATAGAAGTGGTTTTCAAGACCGGTGATGTGATCCTGATCCGGATGAGAGAGCAGGAACGAGTCAACGTAGAGGCGCCCCTCGGAGTCCGTCTTAAGACGATCCTTAAGGTCAGAGGCGACATCGTATGTGTCGTCGTTTTCGTCGTCGGCCGCCGCGCGGATTTTGATGTCGATCAGGATCGTCTGACCGTTGTCCAATGTGATCAATGTCATATCCCCGTTTGCCACGGGAAAGAATACAAGCGATGCGGTCATGAGCGTCTCCACTTCAATCACCGGATTGTGGCAGCGCCTTCGGAACTATTCAAGAACATCCGGCCGAAATGCTCAAAGTATTAATAAAAATTTTCGAATTGTTTGTCTGCTGGAGCTTGCTGACCATTCGCCTCCGGCCGAGCGTCGCATTAGGAGATCCGCGGCAAGACCCAGTGATTTGCGCGTCCAGTATCCTGAGCCGGGATAGGGGATCTGGTGCTGTTTGCAGATTGCGGCCAGCGCCGTGCCGGAAAGGCGAAAGCCCGGGGCGAGCTTGCTCAGCGGCGCGTTACAAACTCGCTCATAGAGTTCAAGGCGTGTCAGTCGCATAGCAGAATCCGGACAACCACGCGATATCACATCAATCAAACGCTGTGGGCAACAGTCCGCAGGACAGTATCCGCTGGAGAAGCAGGAGGATGCCGTCTATCCGAGAATGCGAATCCTGCGGCTTAACCCCGCCGCCCTTCAGAGGAAGCAGCCGGCGGCGCGGACACGTCCCGCCCGGAAGGGGAAAATCTATCGGAGGAAGCCACGTAATTGCCCACCTTCATCATGACCTCCACCAGAGTTGCAGACAGCCGGTTCAGTTCAGTGTGATCGGTCACTCGCTCCGGGGCGTAGCGCGCGATCAGATACTCGCGCCTTGCAGTCATGACCTTTAGGTGCAGAGCCGTCCTTTTCCGGAGTTTGAGCTTGTCGACCAAGGTCGGCTCATCAAGATCGTGCATCCGTTTACGGATTTCTCCTGGAGCAACACCCTCATGTCTCAAGAACGCATTCACGTATAGTTCGATGGCATGGATCGCAGCCATCCGCGCGGGGGCGGATGATAGCGGTACGAGCTTATTCTGGTTTTCGTGAAACAATACGTTGGCAGCCTGGTAGTAGGAATTTGCCAAATCCAGAATCTCGAGGACGCTGGCCCCCGACCCCGGGTAGTCGGTTCTTGACGATATATCGGGGTTCGAGCTGCCCATGCGATACCTCCGCTGGTTTCATCACACCAGTGACTACCATGAAGGGTAAATTTTCCAGCCAACGTTCCTGTTAAAATGCGACAGACTCGTTCCTCTGGTTCTCTCGTCTGAAAATGCTCAGCTGGAAGACTGTGTAAAATGACGGGGTCGGCGGTTCGTATCCGTTCAAGAGCGAGACTATGACCGCAATGCGCCATCATGTCAGTCGTAGAGGCAGTCTCCTGAGGTGCTCGACAGCGGACATGTCTCTATGACGGTGTCACGTCACCTGTGCGCCACATGCGGTCATGAGAGGCCTGATGGAGGGCGCGTACCGTCAGCTCCCAGGAGGTGCCCCATTAACTTCCTCTCTCACTCCAGCAGCCTCGTGAGTAGCTTCGCCACATGCTGCAGCCCTGTCTTTGTCGAACAGCTCTGGCGGTCGATCAAATACGAGGAACTCTACCTCCACGCCTACGAAACCGTGTCCGAGGCACGAGCTGGTATCGGCCGCTATCTAGCGTTTTACAATACCCGAAGCCCACATTCATCCCTCGACCGGCAGACGCCGGAGGCCTACTTCAACGCGCTGACGCCGATGATGGTGGCGGCATAAACGAGGCGGAAATCCACTTAATGAAACGCCCGAAACTGTTCAGACAAACCGAACCACCTTCCCCGTCGTGGAAATTATCATTGACAAGATGGTTGTGCGGACGGGCGGGCATGTCGACGAGGCGCATCTGCAGCGCGTGATCCGGGCGGTTCGTTCGGCATTGACCTGATGCGGTGGACGGCTCTCCCTCATGTGACTTTCGACAGCCACACTTTGGCACATTGCGATGCCGGGAGCGGAGGCCGTCCACCACATCAGGTCATGAGGATTAACCGGCGGGATGCTAGACCATCAAGATCCTTAGCGTGCTGATTAACTGTCCGAAGCAGCGTG
>DASYHX010000140.1:0-8124 GCA_035998065.1 Pseudorhizobium sp. | reverse complement strand
CCCGGCATGAACGACATCCCCTCTCGCGAAGTTATGCCTTTGAATACCTGACCGGCCGCAACCATCAGAAACGCCCCGGAAAGGGCGACATCGCCACCTGCTGATCCGGCTCCGGGCTACGCCCTACGCCGCATCAGCAGGGGGCGATTCTCATCTTGATTGACGCTGCTCTCTCATCCTGATTGTCGCGCGGCACGATGTGGCGCTGCAAGGCGCACGAGGCTGAAACACAGATGTCTCGCGACGGTCTTCCAGCTTTGGGAGCGATCGGTACATGGTTGGCGCATCGTGCGCGGACTGGCTGTCGGGCTCGTGCCAAGGCCGTTCCTGAAATACCGCCTTGGCATGTTCTGGCTGATCAGCGTCGCGCGAGACCGACAGATCGGCACGATCATAACAGAGCGGGAAGCTTCGGCTTGGGGGGCTTGGCGGTGAGCCGGCGAAGCGGCGGCTTTAAAGAACCAGCGCATGGGGCAGGGGAGGGCGCTTGCCGCCACGGCACGTCAAGCGAAGCCCTTGTCACTTGCTGGGACCGGCCATGCGATCTGGCGTGCCCATGCACGCCAGATCGCCGTCAATGCCGATCGGCCACTCATGCAGCGGACATCGGATGAAGGGCAAGAATGAGTGCCGCAGCAGGTACCAAGTGATGTGGTTGCAATTGCGATCGCTAGGAGAGGGGAGGGACATTACCCGTCTCTTCAAGGCGGTATTTCAGGAACGGACCGCTCCCGATCGCCTGGGCGGAGGCAAAAACGATCCTGATGGCGACAAGGCTCAGCTTGCAGGACGCTGCTTCGCGCAGAAGGAGGCAAAGATGCTGGTGATGTTCCTGGCATCAAAGGCGATATCGCGGGCCCGCAGGAAGGCGCGGAAATCATCTGCAACAACCAGATGGTCGCGCTGGGGCGAGGGCAGGTTCGCGCGTGCGATCGCTCCGAACGCGCCATAGCCGATGGAACCCTGTTCAGGAAAGCGCACTGGTGCTTCCCTGGCGTCTGCAGCCTCTCTACCCTTTGGCGCCCGTGCGGGTGCAGCGCCGGGCTCGCGAGAGGAAAGGGCAGGGGGCGTGGTATCGAGCTCCCGCCGCGCCATGCGGATCATTGGCTCGGTGCCTTCCCTGTGGACAAGGTCGAGGGCATAGCCCGGCAGTGCATTTTCCCTGACGATTTTCGCCATTTCGAATTTGAAGCGGCGATAGTCGCCCTCCGCACCCGACTTCTCGAACAGCGTGGGCATGCTGATCGAGAAACCATCGGGGCCTGCGCCGCCGGCATGCTTGCGTGCGACGCGATAGAGCCAGCGTTCGCGGCCGCCGGTCAACGAGAAATAGGCCGGATCGATTGCAAGAACCCCACCCTCCATCAGGACGCCGTCATAGAACCATTTGGCAAGCGTGATGCGCATACCACGGACCTGGCCATTGCGATCCTTTAGCTGGCTATAGCTGTCGATCCAGGAAAAGGTCGTCTCCACGGCATCGCCTGAACGGATGTTGGTCTTGACGGTGGTCGACTGGAGCCGATCAAGCGCATTGCCAAGCAGCTCATAGGATCGTCCCCCTGCATCGCGCTTGAGCGTCGTGAGCATGTCATAGGGGACGATATGAAGCGTCTGGGGAATGTCATTTGCCCCACGCCTCTTATGCTCGATCAGCACAGAGGCGCAGTAGATGAGGATGTCGAGATCATAGATTGTCGCCAGCCCATATTCGGAGTTGGCACTCACATGGACCGTTACCTTGCGATCGGGACTGACATAGTCGATCGGCTTGAGACGCTTGCGCTTTGAAAGCGAGAAGAAGGGCCTCTCCATGGTCTCGCGCTGATCGCGCATGGGGAGGGTGGTGAGCTGCGGTAGAAACAGATCAACCTGGATATCGTCCCGGGCATCCTTCCGTGAAGCCATGTTCGTTCTTGAACTCCATCAGAGTAAAACATGTTTTACTCTTAGATAAGTATCTGAATTAAGACGACAAAATCCTATCGCGATGTGAATTTGGCGCCTTCGATCACCGGGCGCAGCGCCTCGAGGATCTCGTCGATATCAAGCTTGCCCCGAGGATTGATCGTCAGCGTCATGCCCTTGATCCGACTGTCCGCTACGATCTGACCAAACTCCTCGCCCTTGCTGGTCGAAAGGCTGGAGCGATGGCGAGGGGCTGCCTTGGTCGCCGGGCGTGCATTAGCGGCAGCCAGGCGCTGAAGAACCTGGGGGCCATCGATCATCGGCTCGCCCGCTCGTCGACGCCGGTTTTGCTCCGCGCTGATGATCTTGGCTTCCGCCATGATCGCATCGCGCAAAGTCGGCTGCTTGAGGAGCGGCGACAATTTCATGCCATGACGAACCTTGAGATCGGACAGGGTTGCAAATGCGTCCACTACCTCCTGTGGAAGCTCGGCCAATTGTAGCAGGTTGTGCAGGTTCTGCTTACCGATGGCGAGCCGCTCGGCCATATGCGCCCGCACGCCACCATAATAAGCGCCGACCGCATGCTGGTAATTGCGAGCCCGCTCGACGTCGGACACGTCCTCACGCTCGCGATTCTCGATGTCGGCAAGGCGGAACGCGCCTTCATCATCCAGAGTCTCAATGCGTGCGATGAGATCGATCTGGGCATGATTATTGGCGCGAAGCCAGGCGACCGAGAAATGGCGCCTTGTTCCTACAATCAGCTCATAGGGCTTTTCGCCATCCTGCGTCCGGCGGATGACAACCGGTTCCCGATTGCCATTCTCCTCTTTGATGGAGTCAATGAGCGAGGCGCAGCGCTCATGGCTCAGGCTCGCATAGTCGCGCGCATTACCCGGCCACACGGTACATTCGTCCGGCCGAATGCGGATAGTGGGCCGCTTAACGGTCCGCGCGATCTCGTCAAACGCAACGCCGCGCCGCTCGAGAAAGGAGGGCGTGGCTGCCTCCTGCCGCGTGGGCGCGGGGCTTGATGGGGCAGGTGCGACCGCCGCGCTGCCCTGCTCGTGGACAGGCGCCATAATATCCAGGCTGTCGATCGCGCTGGCCAAAAGGCTCCGACGGCGTCCTCCCGCGCTGCTCATGCCGCCTCCGTCAGCCTGTCAGTGCCCAGCTGGGCAAGGCGAGAGGGCCACTGCTTGCAGATATCCTTCTCGAGTTCTTTGAACACGGCGTTGAGATTGTCCCTGCAGCGCGTATAGGTCTGATGAGAGCCGTAAGGCTTGTTGATCTCGTAGATGGACGACATCGCGATCCCGGCATTCTTGATCTCTTCCGAAAGCAGGATCGGAGTCGAGAGCATCTGGCCGGCATAGGTCTTCTCCATGACCTGCAGCATCTGCGCCTCGTTGGTGCGATTGGGCTGGAACATCGTGCATACTACCCTGATGAAGCCATAATCGATGGAATTGTCGAACTTCGACACTAGGCTCATCGCCTCGCGACAGGTCTGCATGAAGTGGATCGTCGAGAGATAGTCGAGCTGGCGTGCCGGCACCGGGATGAGAAGCCCGTCCGCTGCGCTCAGTGTATTGACGCCCAGAAAACCCATGGCCGGCGGCGGGTCAAGAATGATGACATCATAGTCATGACGAACCTCTTCCAACCCGACACGCAGCATTCTGAACGCTCCGGCGATGGCGTGCGGTCCTTCCTCGATGGTGGCCGTCAGCTCCCACTCTGTATCCTGCAGCCCAAGATTGGCTGGGCAGATGTCGATGTTGGGCCAGGCGGTAGGCTTGATCGTCTTTCGGAAGGAATCCGCCTCATCGATACGGGGCGAGAGATAATTGGAAAGTGTGTGCGTCTCCTCGACCAGTTCCTCAAGATTGACGTCGAACATGACACTCATCGAGGCCTGAGGATCGCAATCGACGACGAGAACGCGGTAGCCGCGCAAAGCCAGATAGTCGGCCAGATGCTTGGATGTGGTCGACTTGCTGACACCGCCCTTGAAATTCTGGACCGCGACCACGACAGCGCGTTCGTCGGGCAACTTGCCCGCCTTAATGCCGAGCGCCTCGCGGATCGCGATAAGGTCCTCGACCGTATAGAAGCGTCGACCATTGTTCGCGGTCTTGGGCGCGGGCAGGCGACCGCGCGCCTCCGCCTTGGCCAGTGCTTCAGGGGTCCGCCCGAGAAATTCCGCGGCAACCGACGCCCCCATGGTGATGCTCAGGGTCTTGCGATCAGAGGGATCGATCGCCGCTCGTCGCAATACGCTCTTGGCGTTTTCGCACGATGTGATCATGGTGTCCAAAATCTGGCCGGACAACATCGGCGCGTCCCCTTGTTACGGTCTCGAATCAGGGCGGTTCGTAAAAAACGTCGAAATTGAACCCCCTATCCCGGACACATATGTCAAAATGGCGATGGTTAGTCAAACACGCTTCCAGGTAGATGATGTGCAGGACAGTTAGGCATCATGGAGGACTGTCGGGTACAGAAGGAGAGGGGGCCATCCGAGCAGAATGAATGCTGGACTGCCGCCCCTGTTATCGACCAACCTATGTAGAGATTTTGGTTAATCGTCCGTAATCCCCATACGTCGATCAATTCGACTTTGGCCCCGCGCCACGTTGCGCGGCGCCGGGCGTCTAGGGGCGTGCTGAGAAGTTTTGGTGAAGTATCTCAGGGGGGAGGGCATCCGAGCAAAATGAATGCTCGACTGCTGCCCTAATTATCAACCAACCTGCGCAGAAATGTTGGTTAATTGTCCGTAAACGCCAAAACCTCCCCACATTTTCGTAGCTGCTGATCTGTCTATGTTTTGCCCCTCATCCGAGGGGTATCGTAGTGGCTGATGATGTAAGAACATTCGAAACAGGTTTCGAAAGGCAGGAGCGACTATCTGTCTCGTCAATAGGTCAGAGGGATTGAAAGTCGGGTATCGCGCATTTTGGCATTGAGCCTGACGAGGAGCTTTCGGGCCAGAGCGATGCGGACGACGAGCTTTGGTTTGCCAGCTGCGAGGAGTTTGTCGCGGAAGTCAGCGAGGCTTGGCTCGAAGCGCCGGGCGATGTCAGCGACGAGGAAGAGGATAGTTCGAATGGAGGCGCGGCCACCGCGAGTTCGCCTTTTGCCGAATCTGGCGCCGCTGTCATTTGCGATGGGAGCGAGCCCGACGAGCTTGACGATAGCCTTGTTTGAGAGGGTGCCCAGTTCGGGCAGATCGGCGATCAGATAAGCGGTAGTCCGATCGGCCAAGCCCTTGATTGAGCGGATGGTGCGATCAAAGGCGCGCCAGTGAGGATCGCTTGCGATGGACTGCGCGATCATGGCGCTGATGTCCTTTGCCTGTCTGGCGAACAGAGCCAGTGTTTCGCCGATCTGGGCCAGGGCCAGCGGATCGGTCGTGGCTGATCGGCGCTGCTTCTGGACGATGATATCGCGCGTCACATGACGCAGCCGCGCGGTGAGCGCTTCAAGCTTGGCCTGTTGTGCGCTGGGCGGCGGCGTGGGGATGAGCTTGCGGGCATCAGCGAACCAGGCCAGCATCCGGGCGTCGATGCGGTCGGTCTTTTCCAGGCACCCCATCGCCTGTGCGAAGGCGCGGGCGTGACGCGGATTATCGATGGTGCAGGCGATGCCCTGCGCCCAGAGCTGGAGGAAGGCCAGTTTCTCGCATCCCCCACTCGCCTCCAGCACGACCAGCCCATCATCACCGGCATGTTCCCACACGAAATCAGCGAGATCAGCAATGCCTTCGGCCGTGTTGCCACAGCGTTCGCATGATCCGGCGCGGTCCACGCATCCAGCCATGCCTTCGAACTATCGACTCCGATCATAATGTGCGTCACCTTGTACCTGCCTTGTCTGTGCGATTGGCAACCATCCGACTGTTCGGTCGCAGGGCAACAAGCAGGCCGATCCCAAACTCCCGACGGTCGAACGGACCTGAGGGGCAACGGGCGTCGACACTGCGGCCATGAGATCGGGTGGCCACCCGATCTCATGGTGCCAGGTCATCCTCATGACCTCAGGCACAGATACAAGGGGCAGCGCCCCTCGCGCATGGATGTCATTCCAGCGGGACCGGCGCATCGCCGCTGGTCGGCCGAGGCCAAGGCGCGGATCATCGCGTCGAGTTTTGAGCCCGGCGCCAACATCGCGGAAATCGCGCGGACGCATGGGCTGCTGCCGCAGCAGCTCTACGCGTGGCGGCATGACAGCATTCCGGGCAAGCGCTTGGCCAGCAAAAGCTGGGCTTCGTCCCGGCGGTGGTTGAAGATGCAGGCATCCGAGCAAAATGAATGTTCGACAGCAACCATGATTATCAACCGGACTGCACAGGAATTGTGGTTAATTGTCCTGTAATTCGCGACCTGCGATCAACTCGGCTTTAATCCGGCGCCATGTCACGCGCCGGACTCAACCGATACCGCCAGGTGCATTGAAGCATCTTGGCAGTCCAGCCAGCACCGCCCCGACCTAGCTCTGTCATCGAGAACGTGAGCGATCTCGCCTTCGCTTCGCTGCTTATGCATGGTTTTGCAAAGAGGCGACAATTCCGAACGACATCCGACCATCGTAGCAGCCGGTACTAAAGTTCAGGAATATGTTCTGACAGATCGATCCGTGCCTTGTCCATATCAACGGCTGCAAAAATGAAGTTTCGCTTGTTTGCCTCCTGCGGTGTGAGCCTGCCAGTCTCGATCTCCCAATCCAGCTTGGCTCTTGCGATTGCCTTCTCGTGGGTTCGGTTCCAGACAGGATCGGGTGCTGACGTGCCGTCCCGCAGTTGCTGTCTGGCTAATCGCCATCGCGAACGTCGCTGATCTTCGTTGTCATCGATTAGGGCATCGAAAGGGCAATTTGATCGCAGTTCGCGGCCCAAGCCATCATCCTGCACCATAAGCGCCATCCAGAGTTCCTGTGGCCGACATGTCAACAGGAAGCGCCAGAAACGCTGGCCTATCGTTGCCGCCCTGGCGGCGACCCTATGATCCAGGGCAAGCCGCGCTGCCTCAACCAGAGGGCCGATGCCCTCTCGCTGGCACCGTAGCATGTCGACTAGCTGGATCGCGCGCAGCAAGCGGCAGCGCTCCCCAATAGCGTGAGCATTATGCCGCCTGTCCTCGGAAAACGCAGCGCGGTCCGTCGGTCCAGTGTGAGCTGATTTCTTGTCGCGGATGTCCTTACTCCTCATACCGCGCCTACTTTCTCAAACTCTTGCCAGCTCGTCAGCGCCGACGCGCAGCCGTTATCGCAGCAGACATCCCGGGCGTGAAGACCAAAGCCATTAGCTCCAAGCCTACGGGCAGGCACGATCAGATGGACATGCGGGTCGTTCGATGAGCCAGCCCAATATGGTACATGTAGCACCATCAGCACCGCGAGTTGCAGTTCGCGTACGAAATAGCTCAGGACCCATGCCCGGATATCTTCCCAGCTCACGTGGAGGGGCCGATCGGCTGACAAGTCAATTGTGAACTGAGCATATCCCGTCTTCTCGACCGCTGGGTGCGTGGCATCATAACGTTCGAGAAGATAGGAAAGCTGCGCATATTCACCCGGCGCATTTGTCGGTACTAGCAGGTCATGTCGGGCTGCTTCATGTCCTGCTGGCGTCAGCTTTGCGAGAACGGCGGCGGAAACGCCGTTCCTTATTCCGTCATTCTTCCAATAATAGCGGACGTAGCGAAAATGGGGATGGTCGGTGCTATCCCCAACGTAGGCGGACAGCGCCTCGGGACCAGAACGGCTCTTCTTGCCAGTCATGCTGCCCACCTCCCGGCAAAGGGGAGCATTTTTTGGCTGGTGCAGGGAAACAGGATAAGTCCCTCGGTGGAAGCCCTGACTCCAGGCTGGCCATCCTCAAGCATCGGCATGAACCACAGCCTGTCGTCGAACCAGGCAGACCGATAGTCTACCAGCCACTCGCGCCTCCTGTGGAAATGAATGTCCAGGCTCTGCGGCCAGGCCCCCGAACGTAGGAGCAGCAGGTCTAGCCCATGGCTATCTCCCATCTGCGCCAATTTTTCACGGGTTTCTGACCCAGAAACATTTGTGTGAGAACGGCGGAGCAATATTCGGCCACGCTAGCGGCGGGATAGTCCTGCTGCGGGCGGCGTAAAAGTCGTCCACCTTGAAGCCTTTCTGCCAAGTCAGGGAGGTGTGGGGATCTACAGCGTGGAACTTTATCTTCAGGTC
>DASYHX010000009.1:0-3455 GCA_035998065.1 Pseudorhizobium sp. | reverse complement strand
GCAGCCTTCTGATTGCAACTGGCAGAAGCGCCAGCTCCACAACGTCCTCGAGCTCTAAATCGAAGGGCTTGGCCATCTCCTCGATGATAGCTCGTAAGTCTTCAGGCAGGTGGATCATCTGCATTGCCTTTCCGAAGCCTTGAACGATGCTGGCGGGATCATGTTCCTTCGCTCGCCCGCCTCCAGTCCACGTGAGATGCGCCGTTACGTCATCAAATAAGCAGGCATCTCAAGCCCTGCATCCGGGGCTCGCTGATCAACGCCGTATTCAGGTGTGGTTGGTGCCGCTCGCAGCGGCCATGGGTCAGGAGGTTGAGCGGAGGAAAAAACCTGATCCGCAGCTCGACAGAGGCTCGGCTGCTGCTTGCAGTCCCGGGAGCCGGGCCTCAATCTTCTCGAGATTGTCAGGATTGTCTTTGCGCGCGTTCAGCGCTTACGATGGTGCGTCAAGCGAAGGGAATAAGCCTCCAGCGCTCGACAGGGCTCGCTCTTGAACTGACCCCTCGGAGCCGGGCCTCACCCTTCTTCGAATTTGATGTGCGATTGCCGCTCTCAGCATCTATGGTCGGGGTGTTGATTGGGGAACTGCCTTCCTTGCGCTCAACAGAGGCTCGGTAGCTTAGGCTCCACCAAGTTCAATGCTGCCGGGCCTCACCTCAAGGCACACCCGTCAGAAGGCGAGGAGCGTCGACTTGGCACGGTGCATGCAGCAATCAAGTGAGTACACTGGAGCCGCATCCACGCTCTGGCGAGGGTGGACTCAGGTGTCGTCGCTTCGGGCGACCGGCTTTACTACGCGGTGGACCGCCTTCGCCGCCTTGCGAGTGAGGTTAGCGTGATCACACCGCATTCCCTCACGGGCTTGGTGATCAAGGTTGAAGCCATAATGGCCTATGCAGCCTGCGACGGAGAGGCAACGGCATGGGCAGTCAGCTATGCTCGGAAGATGCCCTCTGACATCCTGGGGCTCTTTGGATCAGGCGAGAAGACGTGAACCTGCGACCTACAATCCTGCGACTTGTAGCTGGTGCCGCTATGGCAATCTTCTGCCTGTCCACTGCAAACGCTGGGAGCATCACGGGGCGAGCCTCCGTGGTGGATGGTGACACGCTGGAGATCCGTGGCGAGCGTATCCGGCTGTCAGGCGTTGATGCGCCTGAAAGCTGGCAGCGGTGCAAGGATGCCAAGGGACAGGAATACCGTTGCGGCAAGATAGCCGCGAACGCCTTGGATGAGTGGCTTGCCCGTTCTCGCCCTACCCGCTGTATGGAGCTCGATCGCGACCGTTACAAGCGCATGGTGGCAGATTGCTTCCGCGCTGACGGGCAAAGCGTTGGCTCCTGCTTGGTGCGCAACGGTCACGCGCTTGACTGGCGGCGGTACAGCAAAGGCGCCTATGCGGCCGATCAGGCGCAGGCACGAGCCGCACGGCGCGGCATGTGGCAGGGGACCTTTGTGGAACCTTGGGACGCAAGGAAACGCCGTTGAGCAGTCGCATTGAGCGGCCAAGTATCGTCTCCAACTGAATGTTCACTGTTCCCACCGATCATCAGGGATGTTGATACTTGAGGGGGCGATCGTGACTTGCAATGTTTCCGCGTTTCCGCTGTGCCGGCAGCGGGAGGTCCTTGTTTGCGTGACCGAGACCCTGAAGAAGAACGGCGAACAAGCCAATCAAACTTGGCGGGACATGGCAAGGGACCTCCTTCGACAGCTTGTTGGCCGCGGCGTTGCGGTGCACTTAGCCGAGGCTGAGGTGCGAAACCTGCTCTATGCAGCTCTCGCTGAATTGAAGAAAGCGGACGCTCTTCGCGCCTGAGAGCGGCTATATCGCGCTGCTCGTCTCTTCTTGAACCTTTCCATTCTGCTCGTCCTCAAGTTCATTAGCCGAGAAACGGATCGAGTGGCTTGGATGAGACAGAAGCGCGCTGTAGCGCGGGTAAAACGCGGCAAGCTTGTCAGGCAGGTTGCTGTGCTTCCCGTCCGGCAGCACTCGTCCGGCCTCCAAGTCCTCCTACTCACATCCCGAACAACTCAACGTTTCATCATCCCGAAAGGTTGGCCCATGAAGGGCCGCAGGGATTGGCAGGCCGCTAAGATCGAAGCCAGAGAAGAAGCGGGCCTGGGCGGCGAGGTGTGCCACGAAGCGATCGGCACCTACCGCTACTTGAAGCGCATGAAATCAGCTTTTGTGCCAGCAACTGTATGGACTTGCCTCACAAAGGTGGAGAGCTCTTCTGAGAGAAAGAGGAGCATTTCATGGGCAGGATGCATCGCCGGTTCGGCAAGGACTTCGAGGCTGAAGCCGTCCGTCTTGTCGAGACGAGTGGCCGGTCACAGAAACAGGTCGCCGAGGATCTGGGGATCGGGTTATCGACGTTGCGGCGCTGGCTGAGCAAGTGAGCAAGCGCCGCGAGCGGGAACTGGATGCTCCGCCCCTGGATCGGCAGGAGGACCTTGCGGCCGAGTTGAAGCGGCTCCGGCGCGAGAACGAGGTTCTTCGCCAGGAACGCGAGATCCTCAAGCGGGCCGCAACTTTTTTCGCCAAGGAGGGAAGTCGATGAGGTTCGAACTCATCGATCAGGCGAAGAAGCAGTTCCCCGTCCGACGCCTTTGCAAGGTACTCGACGTTAGCCCCAGCGGCTATTTCGCCTGGAGGGCGCGCCCAGCCTGCCGGCGACAATGCGACGACATGGTCCTGCTGGCGCATGTTCGCTCGGCGTTTGCCCTGTCGAACGAGACGTATGGGAGTCCGCGGATGGTGCATGAGCTTCGGGACAACGGCCTATCGATCGGACGCCGGCGGGTCGCTCGACTGATGCGCGAGAATGGGATGAAAGGCCGGCAGAAGCGGCGCTTCAAGCGCACGACCGATAGCCTGCACGCCTTTCCCATAGCCCCTAACCTGCTCGATCAGGACTTCGCCGCTACCGGCCGAAACCAAAAGTGGGGCGCCGATATTTCCTACGTCTGGACGCGGGAAGGATGGCTTTACCTTGCCGTCGTCATCGACCTCTTCGCCCGGCGCGTCGTCGGCTGGGCCACCAGCGATCGCCTGCACAAGGAACTGGCGTTGTCGGCCCTGCGCCGAGCCATCGCCGTCCGGCGTCCGCCTGTCGGCCTTATCCACCACGCCGACCGCGGAAGCCAATATTGTTCCATCGAGTACCAGGCCCAGCTTCGCCGCCATGACATCTTGATCTCGATGTCGGGCAAGGGAAATTGCTTCGATAACGCGATGGTCGAGACGTTCTTCAAAACACTAAAGGCAGAACTCGTCTGGCGCACCGTCTTCCAGAGCCGCGCCGAGGCGACCGTCGCCATCGGTCGCTACATCGATGGATTCTACAACCCCGTCCGGCGCCATTCGGCACTTGGCTTCATCAGCCCGCTTCAATTCGAAAGGCAGGCCGCGTAAACTGAAAACGCTCTCCACCAAAGCGGGACAAGTCCAC
>DASYHX010000001.1:0-4504 GCA_035998065.1 Pseudorhizobium sp. | reverse complement strand
CCCCGCCTGGCGTCGCTCGTTGCGGCAGAAGGCGACAAGCTGAAGACCTATGAGAGCACCACGAGCTACTTTTTCGACGAGGCCGGCGCACCGCTGAAGGTCGGTAATGTCCTGAAGAACGAGCCCTATGCTGAAACATTGAGGGCGATCGCTGCGGGCGGCGCAGAAGCCTTCTACGAGGGCGCCATTGCCGAAGCCATCGTGAAGACGGTACGCGAGGCGACGGGCAATCCGGGTGTCCTGTCACTGGAGGACCTCGCCAACTACCGCATCAAGGAGCGCGAGGCGGTCTGCATCACTTACAGGGCGTTCGACATCTGCGGCATGGGACCGCCCTCCTCGGGCGGTGTCGCCGTAGGCCAGATACTGGGCGTATTGGAGAACTTCGACCTGCGTGGCCTCGGGCCGCAGAACCCGGAGAGTTGGCGGCTGATCGGCGATGCCCAGCGGCTCGCCTTCGCCGATCGCGAGCGCTACGTCGCCGATACCGACTTCGTACCCGCACCGATCGAGGGCCTGCTTTCGAAGGAGTATCTGGCTGAACGCGCGGCCTTGCTCGATACCGACAAGGCGCTCGCTCCCGATGCCGTGAAGGCCGGCGAGCCGGAATGGGATCACGCGCTTCTCTTTGGCGATGGGGAAGCGATCGAGCTGCCCTCGACCAGCCATTTCTCGATCGTCGACGCGGACGGCAATGTCGTCTCCATGACGACAACGATCGAGAATGGCTTCGGCTCGCGCCTGATGACCAACGGCTTCCTGCTCAACAATGAGCTGACCGACTTCTCCTTCAAGACACACAATGCCGGAATGCCGGTTGCCAACCGTGTGGAGCCTGGAAAACGGCCGCGCTCCTCCATGTCGCCGACGATCGTGATGAAGGACGGAAAGCCGCTTCTCGCAATCGGCTCACCCGGTGGCAGCCAGATCATTGGTTATGTCGCCCAGGCTCTTATTGCCTATATCGACTGGCAGATGCCCGTCGAGGAGATCGTCGCCATGCCGCATCTCATCAACCGCTTCGGTACTTATGATCTGGAGGTCGCCACCTGGGCGGAAGATCTGGCAGAGCCACTCAAGGCGCTGGGGTACGAGGTGAAGCCGGGAGAGATGACATCGGGCCTCCACGTGATCGAACTGACGTCCAATGGTCTTGCCGGCAGTGCCGACCCGAGACGCGAGGGCGGGGCGCTCGGGGAGTAGTCGGAGGCTCTTCCGGAGGCCGCTGGATTGCGCTAGGCCTCTCGCCATGACCCTTATGCCTCCCTTCCTCCGTATCGACCCCACCACCCGCCGCGTCTCGCTCAATGGCCGGGACCCTGCCTTCTATGGTGACCCGAATCGGGTCTATGCCGCGCTCCACGAGCACTGCCCCACCTTCTATTGGGAGGAGCAGAAGCAATGGTTCTTCACCGGCTATGACCACGTCAACGCGCTGCTGCGCGACCGTCGATTCGGACGCCAGATCCTCCACATCGCCAGCCGCGAGGAGATGGGGCTTCCGGAACCGCAGCCTCATCTGGCGAACTTCGACCTTGCCGAACGGCATTCGCTGCTGGAGATCGAGCCGCCGGAGCACACCCGGCTCCGGACGCTGGTCAATCGCGCCTTCGTATCCCGTCACATCGAGCGGCTACGGCCGGAGATTGCCGCACTGGCCGAACAACTGATCGACCGGTTCGAGAAGGATGGAAAGACTGAGCTCCTTTCCTCCTTCGCCGACATCATTCCCGTGACGATGATCGCGCGGATGATTGGCATTCCCGACAATATAGGTCCGCAGCTCCTCAAGTGGAGTCACGACTATGTCAGCATGTACATGCTCAAGCGAACCGGCGAGGACGAGCTTGCCGCGGATCGCTCGGCGCGGGAGTTCGCCGACTACGTGAAGACTCTGATCGCCGAGCGCCGGACGGCGCCACGCGAAGATCTGCTCAGCCACATGATCCACACGGAGCACAGGGGGCAGTATCTGAGCGACGACGAACTCGTCTCCACCACGATCGTGCTTCTCAATGCCGGCCACGAGGCGACCGTCCATCAGATTGGAAATTCCGTGCGCGTGATCCTGGAGAGCGGTCTTTCGGTTTCGGAGATGTTTCGTGACGAGTCGGCGACGGAGCGGACGATCGAGGAGACGTTGCGGATCTGCGCCCCGGTCCACATCTTCCAGCGCTGGGCACTTGAAGACGTGGAGGTGGATGGCATCTCCTTCAAGCGCGGGGACAAAGTCAGCCTCATCCTCGCCGCCGCCAATCTCGACCCAGCGAAGTTTTCAGACCCACTGGCGTTTAGGCCCGATCGACACGAGGCGCCTAACCTCTCTTTCGGCGCCGGTATCCACTTCTGCATCGGCGCACCGCTCGCCCGACTGGAGCTCAACACCGTCCTGCCGATTCTCTTCCGCCGCCTTCCCGGCGTCAGGATGGCCGAGACGCCGCGCGTGAAGGATGTCTATCACTTCCACGGTCTGGAGCGGCTGGACCTGGCGTGGTGACTAGAGCCTGATCACATAGTCCTTGCGAGTCGTTTCAACGACTTCCCAGCTTCCCTTGAAGCCGGGTCTGAGAACGAGGCGATCTCCCGCCCGGAGATGAAAAGCTTCGCCTCCCTCCTCCCTGACGATCGAATATCCTTCAAGAATATGGAAGTACTCCCACTCCTCGTAGACGATCCGCCATTTTCCCGGCGTCGATTCCCAGACGCCGGCATAAAGGCCGCCCTCCGCATCCTCGAAATTCCAGGTCCGGAACCTCGGGTCCCCCGAGATCAGCCGGTCGGGCGCCGGAGCGCCCTTCTCCGGTTCAATGGAAGACAGGTCGAAGCGGAGCGCGGCAGACATGGCGCGCCTAGATCTTTGCGAGCGACTGTTCGAGGTCGGCGATGATATCCGACTGGTCCTCGATACCGATCGACAGGCGCACCACGTCCGGCCCGGCGCCGGCGGCAACCTGCTGCTCCTCCGAGAGCTGACGGTGCGTGGTCGAGGCCGGATGGATGACCAGCGAGCGGGTGTCTCCGATGTTGGCGAGATGCGAGAACATCTGCAGTCCTTCCACGAAGGCCTTGCCGGCCTCGTAGCCACTCTTCAGACCGAAGGTGAAGACGGCACCCGCCCCCTTCGGCGAATAGCGCTTCTGCAGCGCGTTGTTCGGATCGTCGTCAAGGCCGGCATAATTCACCCATGCGACCTTGTCATGTCCCTTCAGCCATTTGGCGACCGCCAAAGCATTGTCGCAATGGCGTTGCATGCGCAGCGGAAGCGTCTCGATGCCCGTCAGGATCATGAAGGCGTTGAAGGGCGAGATCGACGGACCGAGATCGCGAAGACCGAGCACGCGGCAGGCGATGGCAAATGCGATGTTGCCGAATGTCTGGTGCAACACGACGCCGGCATATTCGGGGCGCGGCTCCGACAGCATCGGAAACTTGCCGGACGCGGACCAGTCGAAGGTGCCGCCATCGACGATGATGCCACCCATGGAGTTGCCGTGGCCGCCAAGGAATTTCGTCAACGAATGCACGACGATGTCGGCACCATGCTCGAGCGGCCGCACAAGGTAGGGGCTCGCCATGGTATTGTCGACGATGAGGGGCAAGCCATGGCGATGCGCGACCTCCGCAATCGCCGCGATATCCACGAAGGTTCCGCCCGGGTTCGCAAGGCTCTCAATGAAGATGCCCTTGGTACGGTCGTCGACCTGGCTCTCGAAGTTGGCAGGGTCGGCGGGATCAGCCCAGCGCACTTCCCACCCGAAATTCTTGAACGCGTGCCCAAACTGGTTGATCGAACCGCCATAAAGCTTTCGCGCGGCAATGAAATTGTCACCGGGCTTCATGATCGTGTGAAAGATTAGCATCTGCGCCGAGTGGCCCGAAGCGACCGCGAGGGCGGCCGTGCCGCCTTCGAGTGCCGCTACCCGCTCCTCAAGGACAGCCTGCGTGGGATTCATGATCCGCGTATAGATATTGCCGAACTGCTGCAGGCCGAAGAGAGCTGCCGCATGGTCGGCATCGTTGAAGACAAAGGAGGTGGTCTGGTAAATCGGCGTCGCGCGCGCCCCCGTCGTGGGATCAGGCTGCGCCCCCGCATGGACTGCCAAGGTGGCAAATCCTGGATTGTCTGTCGTCACGTCGTCCTCCTCCTCATGCGGAACTTCAGCGTGCCATAGCAAAGCCGCTTGGTTGATCCCGATCAAGGAAAATTCGTTTCCGGCAGCTACGTTTGTGAGAAAGAAACGAGGAGTCTGCCATGGGCATGACAACGCAACCACACGAAACGCTCGCCTCCCGGTTTCTGCATTGGTGCGCGAAGGCTTGGGAAGCCACCACGGAAGCCGATGTGATCGGCAGCCTTGACGACGAGACATTGCGCGAGATCGCACGCGACTGTTGCGTCAGCCCCGAGCAGATCCTGCAACTGGTCAAGGCCGGACCTCACGGCGCCGACGAGATGGTCGCGCTCATGAAGGCGCTGAACATCGACGTCGACGAGGCGTCGCTC
>DASYHX010000531.1:0-1750 GCA_035998065.1 Pseudorhizobium sp. | reverse complement strand
GAGCCTTGAGTTCATGGGAGGCGCGGAGATCGACTTCGTCGATGACTTGATCGGGCAATCTTTCCAGATCAGGAATCCTAACGCGGTCGCTTCGTGCGGCTGCGGAACCAGCTTCGCCGTCTAAGCCATTTTGCATTGTTGAATCGGCTGCAACCCGGCACAAGGGAAGCTGGGGGATTTGACCATGGCCAACATGCAGGCAACTGACAACACCATTGACGAAGCCATTGCGAGCGGCAAGCTTGTGGGAACGGTGGTGATGGTGGCGAAAGATGGTGAGACCATCTACGCCCGCAAAGCGGGGTTGGCCGACCGCGAGGCGCAGAAGCCGGTAGAGCTCGACACGGTTTTCCGTGCGGCATCCCTAACCAAGCCCATCGTGGCCGCCACTATTCTGGCCATGGCAGATCACGGGCTCTTGCGCATCGATGAACCGGTGCGGCGCTACCTGCCGTATTTCCGACCCAGGATGGCTGATGGCACCGAGCCGGTCATCACGCTTCATCATCTTCTGACCCATACCGCCGGGCTCACCTATGACTATTCACGCGATCCCCGCATCAGCGGCGGTTTGACGAATTCGGATATGGCACTGGACGAGGTGCTGCGCCTGATAGCCGAGCAGCCACTGGCTTATCCGCCGGGAACCTCGTGGCAATATTCCGTGGCAATCGACGTTCTTGGCGGCGTTGTGGCAGCGGTCAATGGTGGGCAGTTGAGCGACGCCGTGGCTCATTATGTCACCGGGCCGCTGGCGATGCCCGATACAGTCTTCAGCCTTTCCGAGTCCTCTCGCCTGGCGACACCTTATGCTGACGGTGAAGATGAGCCGGCTCGCATGAGGGATCCACACGCTGCCAACAATCCTTGGGGTGGCGTCACCAGTTTTTCGCCCAGTCGGATTTTCAATTCGACAGCTTTTCAGTCTGGCGGAGCGGGCATGGCTACTACCGCGGCGGACTTCCTCCGCTTTCTCGAAGCGATGCTTCATGGAGGTGGACCCGTTCTCGCCCCGGCAACCGCCGCTAACGCCCTCCGTAACCAGATGGGCTATGAGCGCGAGCCTGGGCAGGCTTTCAGCTTCCTGGGCAGCTATACAGTCGACCCGGAGAAAGCGGGGCACCCCTGGGCCGCGGGCACCAACAATTGGGGTGGGATCTACGGCCACGTCTGGTCCATTGACCCGACCAATCGGATCTCCATGGTTTCGCTGAGCAACACCGCATTCTATGGTGGCGAACTGGATTATCCGCGCGCCCTGCGCCGCGCCGTTTACACCGATCTCGTCTGAGGAATACGCCATGGGCCTGCGCATCGCCACCTGGAACATCAATGGCATCAAGGCCCGGCTGGAACTGCTGTTGCGCTGGCTCGAGGAGGAAAAGCCCGACATCGTTTGTCTTCAGGAGATCAAGACGGTCGACGAGGGCTTCCCGCGCGCCGAGATCGAGGCGCTGGGCTACAATGTCGAGACGCATGGCCAAAAGAGCTGGAACGGCGTTGCCATTCTGTCTTTGGTGCCGTTCGACGAGGTCAATCGTGGCCTGCCTGGCGACGATAGCGACGAACAGGCTCGACTAATTGAAGCGGTGTTTTCAGTGGAGGCCGGGGCGATCCGCGTCTGCAACATCTACCTGCCGAACGGCAATCCGGTCGACAGCGAGAAATTTCCGTACAAGCTTGCCTGGATGGACCGGCTGCTCGACTATGTCGAGACGCGGCTTACCTTCGAGGAGCCCTTCGTGCTACT
>DASYHX010000465.1:0-4900 GCA_035998065.1 Pseudorhizobium sp. | reverse complement strand
TCCTTCTGCATGGGCATCCCCGGACGCACACGACCTGGTATAAAGTTGCCCCAGAACTCGCTAGTCGGTTCACAGTTGTGTGCCCCGATCTAAGAGGGTTTGGTAAATCCGGCAAACCTTCTGATCCGCACGACTACGAGGCCTCTTCGAAACGCGCGAAGGCACGCGATTGCGTTGCTCTCATGGAGCATCTGGGGTTCGACGAGTTCTTTATTGCGGGCCATGACCGAGGCAGCTACACCGCATTCCGTACAGCGATGGATCACCCGGCGAGGGTGAAGAAACTAGCCATACTGGACGGGGTCCCCATCTTGGAGGCCCTGGAGCGATGCGATGCGCGTTTCGCCTCTCTTTGGTGGCACTGGTTCTTTTTCGCTCAGCGGGACAAACCGGAACAGGCCATACTTGCGATCCGATCCAGTGGTACGGCGGCGTAGAGGCTTCGATGGGAAGCGAGAATTTCGCTGATTTCCTTTCTGCGATCCAGGACGCTGCGACAGTGAGGGGCATGCTCGACGACTACAGGGCAGGCATCCACGTTGATTATCTTCATGATCGCGATGACCGAATTGCTGGTAGAAAGTTGGTTTGCCCCCTTCATGTGGTCTGGTCTCTTGGAGACGATCTCGAGAAGCTTTACGGCGACGTCCTGGCGGTATGGCAGCCATGGGCGGAATTGGCGGTTACCGGAGCTGGGATCGACTGTGGCCACCACATGGCGGAAGAGGCACCCGTTGAGTTGGCACGTGAACTCTTGCACTTTTTCTCAGAATAGAAAGCTAGGAAGACCGCATCTGGCGCAAGGCGGAAGACGTCTATCGGCCCAATGCGGTCATACGTTTGTTGTGACGGGATGCAAGAGAGTGGAGCCATTCCTCGCGGAAAGAAACCATGTTGACACTTCTGGCCTTCCACGGCTCAGGGCGAGACGAAACCGATTTGTTTGAGTTTTGCCGCAAGCTCGCACCTAACGCCCACTTACGTGCTCCTCGCGGTCAGTCTGCACAGGCGGATGGGTTCACCTTCTTCAGACGTCAGCCTGATCGGAGCATTGCTGCTGCCGAAGTCGTGAGCCTGGCAAGGGATTGGATTGCGCAAGAGATCGAGGCGCATCGCCCGACGTCAGGCGATATCATTGCGGTGGGATATTCCAGCGGTGCAATATTTGCTGAAGCGCTGCTCTCTGTTGCTCCTGAGATGTTTGCAGGGGCAATTCTCTTGCGCCCCGAACCCCTATCACCGGGCTTCGGTTTTCCGCGGATACCGGAGAAACCAATTCTTATTGTGGCCGGTGAGCGCGACGAGCGCCGCCGCCCCGACGACGCTGCCGTTCTTGCTGGGCAATTGCACAGAGCTGGGGCCATCGTTTCACTGCATGTCATCGATGCTGGTCATGGATGGGCCCGGGACGACGTAGACCTTGCCTTAGGGCGCTCCTGGCTAGCGACCCTTGCCGCGAAATGACGTCTGCTGTTGGCGCTTCTGCGCCATGACGACTTCCGGCCCTTGCGCTCATAAGACACTCAGCTACGAATCTAAGCGCTTCTGATACCGACTGAAGAGTGTTTTTCCATGAGCGCAATCCAAGTGATCCCTTACGATGATGCATGGCCCGAACGCCTTGAGAAAGAGCGTCAGAGGCTCACTGAATCTATTGGCGACCTTATTGCCGAGATTCATCATGTCGGCAGCACGTCGGTGTAGGTCTGTCTGCGAAGCCAAAAATCGATATCGATGCCGTGCTGTACAGTGATGCTGTTGTCGCTCAAGCGGTAGAGCGAATGAGAAGATTATCCGAATTCACCTTTCATGGGACGCCATACAACGGCGGCATGGGGACTTTCGTGCCGGTTAGCCTCGCCTTCGGGCGTGAAAACGGCCTTCCCGCGCGAAGATCATATCCTACTTCATTGGCTTTTCACGCTTCGGCGATAGCCGGCCGCCTTAGCTGGACTCAGCGGCACCCTTACAACTAGGCATTTGGGCCACCCGTTCGAGCGTCATCCCGGACCGGCTCCTCGAAGCGGGCGCCCGCGGCCTGCAGAAGAGGCTTCACTGTTGAAAAGGCTACCACCTGATCGAAATAATGGATGCCCGGCGCCGCCTGCGATGAGCAAAGCCAACGGACGGCTTCACCGCCTACCAGGCCGGTAATGTGAGACTGATCATGAGCAACCATCCAGTAAGCCTTTGAGGACTGCGGTGATCTCACAAGGGCGCCGATGCGCAGCCGGCCCTTCCACAACCCAGCCGCGAGTAGACCGGTGGCAATCCGATGTACTCTCGGAGTGGAAGACCTCAAGGCGCCCATAGCCCGGCCGGCTATCGGCAGGATTCGGCCGACGAAGCCGGGCCGAAGCAAGAGGAAGCTGTCGACATGGGGGACCTGGAGCCTAGTGGCTAGTGACGGAAGGTCATCGAATGCGACTGGAATGGCGGAGCGGCACCTTCCCTCCACGATCAACGGTACCGCTTTATCTGATAGTGCAGCCTGGTCGAGCGTCCACTCGATTGCTTCCCGCCCGTGTCGGTCTAGCGCATCAAGCTCGACCAGAATTGAAAGCGACCCCCATCCGCTGCCGCTCTGGATGAGGTTCCGGCCAAGCTGGGCTGTGATACCTGGAGCGAGGCCAACACCAATCAGTCCTGCGGCGCCGGAGCCGCGCGCCTGAGCATCAAGGGCGGCGAGATCATGCTGAAGGTGAGCACTTGCTGCAATCGCTGTAAATCCGATACCTTGCCGAACTGCCAGCTCCGCCAGAAGCAACAGATTCGCCTCGGTGCACGCAACGACGACGTCCGCGTTCATGAGGGCTTTCTTCACCGACCGCTCGTCAAGCATGTCGAGAACCTCCCCGACGACATTATCGCCAAAGCCGGACGCTGCTGCGTGGGCTTTGTCGCCATCTCGGCCTGCAATGGTTATTCGCATCTCAGGGTTCTTCGTGAGAGAGCTGACGAGGTGTCGACCCACCGCTCCGTAACCGCCGATCACTAATATCCGTTTCATGGTCACTGTACCTTCAAAAGAAGCTCGCGAAGGCCTTGTGCTAAGCAGCTGGCATTCTACCGGTGTTGAACTCGACGAGACGCGACGGCATGAAGCGGCTATCGCCACCGACCCAGTAGCCGTGCTTGACTGAAGTCGCAGGCGTGCCGGACCTTCTGCAACGGCCGACGGCCAAAACTTCTCTCCCGCCTACCCAATCATTGCATTTGGTACTTTACCAAGTTCTGTTTGGTGGTATACCAAAATCGAGTGGGAAGCAACGGGATCGACAGGATTGGGATGCGAGAGGCAGACCGGCCGTTAGTGGTCAACAGAATCGTCCAGGCGGGTCTGGAGCTACTGGAGGAGGACGGGATCCACGCGATCACCCAAACGCAGGTGGCGAAGCGTTGCGGCATCAGGCAGTCTCACCTCACCTACTACTTCCCAAAGGCGACGGACTTGCTGCTCGCAGTTTTTTCGGCGTCACACGCCAAGGCGTTGCCCCTGGACAGCGCGGTCCACGATCCAATCGGCGTTCTGCGGGCTGTTATGTTCGATCCCACCCGCATGCGGTTTTTTCTCAAGATCGTCGCCGAACTGCCGGATGATCCGGATATTAGGTCGACTGTGGCAGATCATGCTCATACTTGGGCGCACACACTTGGCCCCTTCTTCGGCCGCACCTCATCGGACCCGGACCTTCTGATCTTCGTCGACATGGTGCGGGGAAGAGCCATCCGGCATATTCTGCGGACGGAGGGTCAGGCTCCTAGCAAGGCAGAGCTACTTGCGCTTGCAGCGCGGCTTTCGCTGCGACCGGTCAATCGAGGATAGGAGCAACCTGATGGATTTGCGGAGGAGGAGGAGAGAGATGCAGATTCGCGCATCCGCCGCGCAAGACAACCGTTGGGCCGTTGGTCTTGGCAGCTTGTGAACGACACCTGGCAAAACACCAGTGCCTGGTCGATGTTCCGTTAGCGACCCGGTTCTTACCTGTTGCACACCGGCTGATCGCGCATTCCTGCCGGTGGCGACCTGTGCGCGAGTTGCTGTTTTACGTCTCCGATAGGAAGGCGCCAGAGGTGTGGAGAGGTATCCTCTGCCGCAAGCGTTACATAGATGAGAAAACGTTAGCTGCGCCGGCCGCAGTAGACGCCTATGAGGTCGATCTCCCGGTTCCATCCAGCTATGAGTTCGGCAAGGTGAAGACCCTCTACGGCTACATTCCCAGACGCGTAGGGCTCTTGGCCGTTGACTTTGGAAGTCATGATCTCGCCGCTAGTCTTACAGAGCGTGGTTTGTCTGCAGCAGCGCCGGCTTTGCTCATACGTTCTTCCGTAAGCTACTGCGTGACGCCCTCAAGAGTTTCAACTAGCTATTTTCTTTTCTTTCGGGCGCGGCACCGGGCAGCCGATTGGTCTTCACCTTCGTTCGGAAGGACTTCATTGATGGCCGAGGTATTCGTGGGCCAAGACCCTGCACGAGAGGCCTGTGCGTGGGTGCCGGCTCTGGCGCCATGGCATAGATCCGGAAGCAGTCGAGCACCTGCTGTCGGAAAACGGCTGGAGGCACGAGGAGCTGGCAAGTGAGCACGAATTGGCCGCGCGTTATGCGAGGTCCGCCGGCCGCTATGTTGAGACGACTAGTGTTGAGTACGTTGCTCATGCGACTAGGCAGGGCTCGCCCGTATCAGCACTGCGTGTCAAACGCATCCTAGAAGGGGACCGCTGTCCTCTGTAACCGCAGACGACCACTCGAATATCTAGCGAAAGGAGCTTCCATGGATAACTTAACGCTTCTCACCTTCGCCCTTGTGGCATCTATTGGCATTGCGACGCCGGGCCCCACTGTATTACTGGCCTTGACCAACGGCTCGCGCTACGGGGTAATGCGTGCATGCTACGGTAT
>DASYHX010000456.1:0-4665 GCA_035998065.1 Pseudorhizobium sp. | reverse complement strand
AGCGCCACCGCAGCTGCGGCGCGAATGGCGGTCGCCAACTGGCCCATCAGCCGGTCGACGATGTCGATGGCGTCCTTGACCCTGACGCTGGTGATGGTCGGGTAGGCGTTCGTCACGTCACGGAGAATGGCCGCCTCGTCGGCGGAAGCGGCGCCTGGATCGCTGAGCGTCGCCAGCCACGCATGCGGAGCACCACGGAAGGTGTTGGGAGAAAACACCATGACGAAGTTGATCGAAAGCGATTCCCACTCCACCTGCCGGAAGTTCGCAATGCGGGCCGTGATGTTCCGGCCGAGCACGTTGACGGTAACGGTGTCGCCGAGCTCCAAGCCCAACTCGCCGCCCTCTTCCGCTGAGAACGAAACCAGAGGCTCGCCCTCGTAATCGGCCGGCCACCAGTCGCCTTCGGTCAAGCTCGCGTTCTCCGGCAAGGTCTCTTCATAGGTGATGCCACGGTCGCCGCGCAGCACCCAGCGCCCGCCAGGCGGCACCTCGATCCGGCTCACATCCGCTCCGTTCAGGGCGGTGATCCGGCCGCGCAGCATCGGGACCTGATTGATCGTGCCGTCAGGGGAATGGCGATGGAGAATATCGAGGAAGCCGTCGCGCTCACTGCTCTGGATGTCGACGAAAAAGAAGTTCGGCGCCTGCTCAGCCATGCGACCGGTTAGCTGGCGACGCAGGTTGCCGTCGATCAACGCGAGCGTCACCAGAAGGGCAAGCCCGAGTCCCAGTGAAAGGATCACGGACGGCGTCAGCGCGCCGGGGCGGTGGATGTTGCCTATCGCCAGCCGTAGCGCCGGGGAATGAACCCGAGGACTGCGGCGGGCCAATGCCGCGATCCCCCAGGCGACGAGGCGCAAAAGCAGAAAGGCGAAGGCGACGGCACCAAGGAAGATGCTGGCGACGAAGCGATCTTCGGCGGTGAAAATGGCAATCGCTGCAAGCGCTGCAAGGGCTGCTGCGGCGGCCAGTACATAGGGCCAGGACGGCAGTCCGCTGCCTTCAAAGCTTTGCTCCCGAAACAGCGCCGTCGCGGGTACCTCCCGCGAATGGCCGAGCGGGAGGATCGAGAAGGCAAATGTGATCAGCAGGCCAAACAGGGCCGCCGTGGCAAGCGCTCCGGGATAGAAGGCGATCTCGCGCGGGACCGGAAGGACGCCATCCAGGAAACGGATGGCAACGAAGGGGGCGATCGTGCCGATCACCAGGCCGATCAGGATGCCGACGGTTGCGAGAAGCAGGATCTGGATCAGGTAGATGGCGGTAACGGTTGCGGCCGGCGCGCCAAGACACTTGAAGGTCGCGATCGTCGTTCGCTTGGAATCGAGATAGGCGCGTACGGCATTGGCCACACCAACGCCGCCGACAATCAGGGCCGTCAGACCCACCAGCGTCAGGAACTGAGAGAATCGTTCGACATTCTCGGTTAGTGAGGGTGCGGCGCGATCGCTGGTGCGGACCGACCATCCGGCATTGGGGAAGTCCGACGCGGCGCGCGCCTGTATCGAAGCTGGCTGCTGACTCCCCCCCAGCCTGATCTTGTAGGCATGCTCCACAAGGCTGCCGGTCTGAACCAGTCCGGTGGCAGCAAGGGCTTCGCGGCTCATAAGCAGTCGCGGCGCGAAACCGAAGCCTTCGGAGGCCAGGTCCGGTTCCGATACGACGATGCCAGTCAGCCGTAGACGGGCGTTTCCGACCAGAACTTCGTCACCTAGCGCTACGCCCAGCCGGTCGAGAAGGAGCGGTGCCGCAACGACGCCGAAGACGTTGTCATCCTGCCGCAGGAGATCGTCGAGCGGCCGATCGGGCTGCGCCTCGAACGCGCCGTATAGGGGGTAAGCATCATCCACTGCCTTCAGCTCAACGAGCCCCTGGTCGGATCCGTCGGGGACGCGCGCCATGGACCGCAGGCTTGTCGAGACCGAAATGTCGCCTAGGCTTTGGAGGAAGTTCATCTCCTCCGCTGTCGCTTCCCGATTGTCGAGTTCGAAGCGGATGTCGCCTGCGAGGATTTCCTGACCCTGGCTGGCAATGGCGCCCGTGATGGCCTGCGATACAGAGTTTACGGCCGCAATGGCACCGGTTCCGAGTGCGATGCAGGCCAGGAAAATGTAGAAGCCCGACAGACCTCCGCGCATCTCGCGCAGGGCGAGCTTCCAGGAGATCGCAAGGCGCGAGCCGCCCCACCTCATGCGCGAACCGCCTCGCGGGAGGTCGCTTCCGCCGGCTCGCCGACGATCTGCCCGGAGCGAACACGGATCTGCCTTGAGCAGCGGGCAGCCAGCGAATTGTCATGGGTGACGAGCAGCATGGTCATGCCACGTTCGGCTTGCTTGGCGAACAGAAGGTCGGCGATCTGACGACCCGTTTCCGTGTCGAGATTGCCGGTCGGTTCGTCGGCGATCAACACAAGCGGGGATGGTGCAAGCGCACGAGCGATTGCGACCCTCTGCTGCTCGCCGCCCGAGAGTTGCCCGGGGTAATGATTTAGGCGCTCCCCAAGACCGACCGCGACAAGCTCCTGTCGGGCGAGGTCAAAGGCGTCGGAAATGTTCGCCAGCTCCAGCGGCACCGCCACGTTTTCGAGCGCCGTCATGTTGGCGATAAGGTGGAAGGACTGAAAGACGATGCCGATATTGCGGCCGCGGAAGTCCGCAAGCGCATCCTCGGAAAAACTGTGCAGCGGCTGACCCGCAATGTTGATCTCGCCGGAATCGAGCCGCTCCAGCCCTGCGAGCACCATCAGCAGGGTCGACTTTCCGGACCCTGAGGGACCGACGATTCCGACGGCTTCGCCTTTAGCAACCTGGAGATCAATCTGCTTGAGGACATGGACGGAGGCCGCAGCGCTTCCAAGTGTCAGATCCGCCTGCTTCAGCTCTATGATGGTTTCAGTCAAAAGAAAGCTTCCTATATTGGCGTGAACACAAGGAGCGAAGCCGGATGTGGCAGCGCAAGATCTAGGAACCGAGCCTTGAGATTTAAAGCAATCCTCCTTCACGTCCTCGTCATGACATGCCTCCTCGCCGCTCCCGCCGCGGCCCAGCAGGAGGAAATCCAGCTGGTTGGCTTCGGCGACAGCCTGATGGCCGGCTATCAGCTCGACCCGAACCAGTCCTATCCGGCACAGCTGGAGGCAGCGCTGAAGACGAAGGGTTACAACGTGGTGGTCGCAAACGCAGGGGTCTCGGGGGACACCACCTCCGCGGGGCTTTCCCGCGTCGACTGGTCGGTGCCGGATGGGACGGATGGGGTCATCCTCGAGCTCGGCGCCAACGACGCGCTGCGAGGCGTGCCGCCCGAACAGACCAAGAAGAACCTAGATGCAATCATCAGCCGGTTGAAGGAACGCGGGATCCCGGTGCTGCTGGTGGGGATGATGGCGCCCCCTAACATGGGAAGCCAATATTCGACCCGCTACAACGAGATCTACCCGCAACTCGCTGAGAAATACGACCTGCCGCTATACCCCTTCTTCCTGGACGGCGTCGTTGCAGCGGCGGGGACACAGTTGGAGGATGGCATGCATCCGAATGCCCGCGGCGTCGGCATCATGGTGGAACGGTCGCTGCCTGCAGTGGAGCGCTTTGTCGGGGAGATCCGGGATACGACGAAATAACTGCTTGCGCGGAACCGGTACCCATGATTCGCTGTTAGCAGTCGCGAGAGATTCGAGGAGGTTCGCAATGCCGAGACTTTTCACCGCCCTCGAAATTCCGCGCAATGTCGCCCTGAGTCTCTCGCTCCTGCGGGGAGGACTGCCGGGCGCCCGCTGGATCGACGTCGAGAACTACCACATCACACTGCGCTTCATCGGAGACGTGGACGGTCGCACCGCCGACGAGATCGTCGATCGCCTCGATCGCATCGAGCGCCCGGAGTTCCAGATCAGCCTCAACGGCATCGGCTCATTCGGCTCCAAGAAACCACACTCCATTTGGGCAGGAGTTTCTCCATCCCAGGAAATGTCGGCGCTGCAGGCAGAGATCGAGCGTATCTGTCAGCGGATTGGGCTGCCGGCGGATCCGCGCAAATTCATGCCGCATGTGACACTTGCCCGGCTGAAGACCTGCCGCCTGGACGACGTGGTCCGTTACCTCTCGGGACGGGGCGATTTCCATACCCTGCCCTTCAAGGTTTCCCGCTTCGTCCTGATGTCCTCCAAGGAGTCCGTCGGAGGAGGACCTTACCTCACGGAAGAGGGGTTCCCTCTCACTGAAGTCGGTACCGGCACAAACAGATCCTCAATCGAGCCGATGAAAAGCTACGTCTGACGAGGAGGGCGGCATGACCTATGAGCGGGCCGCTGCCGAGGATCTGGACCAAGTTCTGGCAGGCCTTCCTGGCTGGGAGTTGCGCCAGGATCGCAAGGCAATCACGAAAACGTTCAAGTTCCGCAACTTCGTCCAGGCCTTCGGCTTCATGAGCGAGTGCGCGCTTGCGGCAGAACGGATGAACCATCATCCCGAGTGGTTCAACGTCTACAACCGGGTGGACGTAACGCTCACCACACACGCCGTTTCCGCCCTTACCACCCACGATCTGAAGCTTGCCAAGGCCATGGATCGCGCTGCCGGCAGCCGTAGCGATTGAAGTCTTGCTGCCGGCGCCCCAAATTGCTTGGCGGCACTACGGATGAGGAATGCTTGATGGACGACGTGA
>DASYHX010000082.1:0-2401 GCA_035998065.1 Pseudorhizobium sp. | reverse complement strand
AAGGGTCGACGGGCTTCTGGCCGGCTGACGCGCTTCCAGATCGTGTGCACGGCGCAACGCGATTTCCCAGTTTTTCTCCAGCTGGGCGGCAATCAGACGGTTGTCGGGGTCACAGGCCGCGTAGCGGCGCTCGGCGAGATTGGCCTCGTAGCGGGCTTGCTGAAGTTCCAGATCGAGGATCTGGCGTTGATCTTCTTGTCGTTCCCGGTGCATCCGCTCCGCCTCGAACGCGGCTTCGATCGCCAACGGTTCTACCGCGCGCAACAGTTCACGCGCAACAGCCGCGTCTACCCGGGGCCCGCCGAAGGTCATGCACCGGGGCAAGCCCATCATCAGGTTGGGCTTGTCACAGCGATAGACGGGTCGGCTTCGCGGATTCCCGGTATAGGTGACAGAAAGCCGCCGCCCGCACCGGCCACACGTCATGATGCCGGAGAGTAGTGCCCGGCCTCCACGACCCGACTTCACACCGCCGGCGCGACCGTAATTGTTGAGAGCCAGCTGTTTCTGGTTTCGCTCGTATTCCTCCAAACCGATGTACCCATCGTGATGATCCTTGATAAACACCTCCCAAGTGCCGACCGGCTTGTGGTGGCCATAGCTCCGCCGCGCGCGGCCATCGACAATGGAGGTCCGCTTCTCGCTTTTCCCGTAAACATAAACACCTGCATAGAAAGGGTTTTTGAGTACCGAGATCACGTTGCGATAGCGGATCGGCAACCAGGTGAAGCTGGTCATGCGCCCTTCATCGGAAGGCCTGGGGAAGTGGATCTGCTCAGCGGTCATCGATAACAACACCTGACGCGCACTGCCCAGTTCACGGAAGCGGGTGAAGATAAGCCGGATCACCTCCTGCAGGCGCAGATCAGGATCGAGCCCCAGACCCGCCTCGCGGTGCCAGATGTAACCGAATGGGACTGACAGGCGCAGCTCGCCACGGCGTGCCTTCGACCTGGCGGCATCGAGCATCCGCGTCCTGAGTACACCGAGCTCGAACTCGCTGATGCTGCCTTTCATGCCCAGGAGCAGGCGATCATTGGGCTGGCAGGGATTATAGACGCCATCGTGGTCAATGACACGGGCTTCAACAAGGCCGCACAACTCCAGAAGATGGTGCCAGTCACGACCATTTCGCGCGAGCCTTGACGCATCCTGGCACAAAACAGCGCCCACCTTGCCCGCGCACAGCCACGCGACCAGGCGATCAAAACCGGGACGCGCCACAGTTCCGCTCGCGGATCGCCCGAGATCATCGTCGATCACTTCCACATCGATGAACCCGTGCTGGCGGGCAGTGTTGACGAGGTCATACTGCCGCCGCTGGCTCTCCAGGTTGGTCATGACCTGAGACTGCGTCGATTGACGCACATAAACGACGGCCTTGCGCTTCAAAAGTTGCATGGGGATCAAGTCAGCGCCGGTCATCATCGAGCTCCTCGACGATCAGGCCAGCGGCCTGCATTAGTAGTTGGGCGAGAGCCATTACAACCTCCGCTCGCTCCTCGTCCTTCATCACGTCCACCTTGCGGGGTTCGAACGTCTGACTCATCTGCCTGCCCGAGATCGGCACAGCTCCGTGGTGCTGCTTCATCCACTTCCTCCCTTGCGACTCCCTTGTCGCGGGAGGAGTCTGTGGGACCAGCAGGCGGCATGACCAGCGTCATGAGATCCGACAGCGCCGTAAGATCAACCTGTGGCTGGCCAGTTCTCATACTGGCGCAAACGAGAGGATCCACCATCCAGCCAGGAATTGAGACGACAGTGCCAGACGGGCCTTCTACCTTGAGAAACTGACCGGTAGCCCGATGTTCTACCTGCCGCACCATGACCTTTTGGCCGAAAAAGGGATGCCAACGATAATGAACTTCCCGCTCTTCGCCGACATGGGCAGAATGAACGGGCGATTGCGCTCAACCGGAAGAACGCGCTCTTTGCCGGTCACGATGCCGGTGCCGAGCACTGGGCCGTCATCGCCTCGCTGATCGAAACCTGCAAGCTGAACGGCGTGGATCCTCACGCTTGGCTAAGATCGACCCTCGGTGCCGTCGCCAACGGCCATCGGCAGAACCAGATCAGTGAACTGCTTCCTTGGAACTTCGTCGCCAAGGTGTGACCGGCACATCGCTTACGCCAAACGAGCGCTGGTCCCTCGACTTCGTCTCCGATCAGCTTACCGACGGCCGGCGCTTCCGGGTGCTGACCGTGGTTGATGACTGCACCCGCGAGTGCCTCGCCCTGGTGGTGGACACATCTCTGTCGGGGCTCAGGGTCGCTCGCGAACTGGAGACGCTCATCACCAGCCGTGGTCGGCCAAAGATGATCGTTAGCGACAACGTCCTAGGTCACAAAGAGACGCGGTGTTTTGGCAAGCAGGTCTCGATGCGGGAGTTTGCACCCGCGG
>DASYHX010000077.1:0-9324 GCA_035998065.1 Pseudorhizobium sp. | reverse complement strand
CGAGCCCACCCAGGGTAACTTCCAGCCCCGCCGCCCCGGCCGCGTTGCCGACCAAGCGATTGGCGGCCTTGAGGCTTGCCCGGTCCGCCGCACCCGAGCGGCTTATTCCCTGGCTTGTCTGGCCTGCACGACCAAGGTCTTGAAAGACAACGGGGAGCGCGCAGGAGACGACTTCCATCGAGGCCTCGCCCGCCGGCCTCATCCGCTCCTCACGCAAGGGAGAGGAGGAGACCTTTGTTGAGACAACATTCGTGCTTTCCGAGTTCACTGCACGCTTGAACCGCACGCGGTAGCCCGGCTGAAGAAGGGCTGCCGACTCCCGGTTTATGTCGAACATCTCCAGGGAGGTCGAGCCGATCAACTGCCAGCCGCCGGGACTGCTTTTGGGATAAACGCCGGAGAACTCGCCCGCCAGCCCAACAGACCCGGCCGGGACGCTGGTGCGGGGAGATGTCCGCCGCGGGACCGCGAGACGGGGATCGCCGCCTGACAAATAGGCAAAACCCGGTGCGAACCCGGTGAAGGCGACGGTGTACTCACTATCGGTATGAAGGCGTACAACCTCATCCTCGCTCAGTCCAAGCAGGGACGCCACCTCCGGCAGGTCTTCCCCGTCATATTGCACCGGAATCTCGACAACGACCGCTGACGGCGCCTTTCTTTTGCCGCTCCCAAGCGAATCCAACGTCGGCTGCAGCGACGCCACCGAAACCTCACGAGGATCAAATTCAATGAGGAGCGTTCGGGCTGCGGGTATGATTTCCCGTATCCCAGTGATAGGCGCCTCTTCAAGAGCACCATAGAGCGCAAGCGTCTCTTCAAGATCCGCCAACTCCACCAGCACATAGTTCTCCCTCACGGACAGGAAGCGCATCGGACTTTGGTTGGGCAACGGAGGGACAGAAGCAGCCTGCATCGGCGACCTACAACCCAGCGCCGGCGAAGGGCGCCACTGTAACGCCCGCCTCGACAAGACGCTCGCGCAAGCGTCGTGCCATGGCGACTGCGCCTGGGCTGTCACTGTGGACGCAGATTGACTGCGCCTCGACCTTAGTCATGGTTCCATCTATCGCTTCCACCATACCTTCTGTCACCATCCGCAGCATCCGCTCAGCAACAAGCTCCGGATCGTGGAGCACCGCACCACTTTCGCGGCGCGAGACAAGCATGCCACTTGGGGTATAGGCGCGATCGGCAAAGGCTTCGGCAGCCACTGTGAGCCCTGCATGCTTGGCCTGCTCGACGATCGGTGAACCGGCCAGCGCGAGGAGAATGAGATCCGGGCCGACGGAAAGGATCGCGTCAATGACATCTGCGGCCTGGCGGCGATCGGTTGCGATGGTATTGTACAAGGCACCGTGCGGCTTCACGTAGGTCACCTTCGTGCCTGCGGCTGCGGCCAATCCCTTCAACGCGCCGATCTGGTAGATCACGTCGCCGACCAGCTCGTCGCTGGTCGGATCCATGTCGCGCCGACCGAAGCCTACGAGATCGCGGTATCCGACATGGGCGCCCACGGCGATGCCCCGCTCTTTGGCTGCCCGCAGGGTGCGCAGGATTCCCGCAGGATCACCAGCGTGGAAACCACACGCAACATTGGCGCTGCTGACAACCTCAAGCATGGCGGCGTCTTCGCCCATGATCCATGGGCCAAAGCTTTCGCCCAGGTCGCTGTTGAGATCGATCACCCGCATTGCTGCTTGCCCCGCCTTATCTTGACAGGGACGCTACCAACTCATGACAATGCTGTCCAGACTGTTGAACAATTTTTGAACATTGCTCTACAGGTGCTTGTTTCGGCACCATGGCGTGGAACTGTTGTCTGCGTTCGCTCGGGGCCTTTGCGGTTGAAGTCGCTGAGGTTTCCTGCAATGGCACAAAAGCAGTAGGGGCGTTCGAATGAACAAGAAGCAAGACAAAACGGAACTGCCGAAATTGCTGGAGCAGGAGGCGCTAGCCGCGCCGCGGACGCGACGGGGCGGCGGAAACGGTTCGGACACGAGCCCGACGCTTGCCGAGAGTGTCGCCGACCACATCCGCGAACGTGTCGTCTCCGGCGTCCTGGTGCCTGGAAGCCATCTCTCAGAGATTCACCTAACCGAAGAATTGCAGGTTTCCCGCAATACGCTGCGCGAGGTTTTCCGGCTCCTGACCAAGGAGGGTCTGCTCCGCTACGAGGCCAACCGCGGCGTCTTCGTCTCGACGCCCAGCATGTCCACCATCGTCGACATCTACCGGGTCCGGCGGCTCATTGAGTGTCCGGCCCTTCGGCAAGCGCATCCAAGGCATCCGGCAGCGAGAAAGATGCGAGAGGCAGTCGACATAGCCCACAAATGTCGGGAAGCCGGGGATTGGCTCGGAGTGGGAAGTGCCGACATTGCATTTCATGCGTCGATTGTCGAGCTCGCGGATAGCCAGCGGCTGAGCGATTTCTACAGGCAGATCTCGCTGGAACTCCGGCTGGTCTTCGGGCTGCTTCGCGACCCGGAGTTCCTCCACGGACCATTCATCGACCAGAACCGGGCCATTGTCTCACAGCTGGAAGAGGGCAATTCTGTGCTCGGTGCAGATACGCTTGAAGCCTATCTCCTGCAGGCAGAACGTTTCATTCTCGGTGCCTATAGCCGGCTGATGGCCAATCCCTAAAGCGGACGGAAGTCCTGATCCGTCGCAACGCTATCCAGAGGCGGTTCCGGCCCAGTTGACCTCGAAGGTCATCTTGAGCCTGCCCACAAGACGCTTGTCGGAATCCGACACAGTGATCTCGACATTCTCGGGCGGCGGAAAATTCCGGCAGACAAATTGCGCAAGAGCGTTGAACCCTGCATTCATCGCTTCGGCGGAGTCACCGACATCGATGGTGACCTCGCCCTCCCGATGGTCCGCAATCAAGAGATGGAATTCCGGCATTACGCCCTCCAAAGGGATGAAACCTGAGGGGATTGCGATTGTTCCTTCGCCTTGGATCGACCTCGCCAGAGCATTCTCTAAGCCGGCTCGTTATCGACTATGGGATCACGCAAGCCAAGCTGGACGATGCGCTGGAGCACGACCGGTAACGACGGCGTCGGCGCATTGCGCGATGCTACCAAGGCGGACATGCCGTCCGCTGAGCCCCGGTCCGTAGTGGGCATATTTGCCGGAGTTCGTCATGACGGTGCGCACCTTGGGCGGGAACAGCGGCTCACTTATGGAACACCAGCAAAGATCGGGAAAGACGGTGACGCCTGCGCTTTCTAGCTGCCCCAACGTTCCGTCCGCTTCGGCCTCGGCGATCACGTGTCGACCTGCCGTGATGATAACGGAGACATCCGCGTGCCGCTTCCTCCCCGCAAGCGCTAAGGCAAAGGCGCGGCACTCGCCAAGTGAAACATGGGGGCTGCCGATCGCCACCAAGTCGATCTTTTCTGGACCACTGGAGAGCTTGTTCCATGCCGCCGAGAGCTGCGCAACAGTCAAGGTCTCCTGGGGCAGGTCTTGCACGGGTTGCGATGCGGCCTCCGGCGTCATGCCTTCGATATGAAGCATGGGCACGGCGGACGTCGTGCCGAAGGCGGCACACAAAGCTTTTAGATCATCGACAGATGGTCTCCCGGGTGCCAGTCCGCGTAGCAAGGGGATGCGATCTGGAGCGATCTGTCCGGTCGCGTAGCCGATCAGCGGCCACAACGCATCATCGGCCCGTGCGGGGAGCTCTACGTCCACAACAAGATGCGCCTTACGGTTTCGATGAACATAAACTCCGGAGAACGGCGCGCGCCCGGTGAGCGCGATGCAGAGGTCGAGAAAGTCGGGATGCTTAGGGGAGCGCGCGCCCAGGATTGAGTTGGCGAAAATGACCGCGTTCGATTCTGCCCATGCTATCATCTCACCAAATTCCGGCGCAGTGGGAAGCAGGTAGGGCGAGCAGGTATAGGTCGGCTGACAACCCATGCGAACATATGCATCGGCCAGCCTGGCTGCCGGCACACCGAAGGCCGCTGGCACCTCCTGCGCCCGCCAGTTATCATGGTCGACAGAGATCGCGTTTAGGGTCGTGGGGATGCGCACCCGAGCGCCTAGGTCCGCCATCCTTTCCGCAAAAGTCAAGTTTGCGGGGCTGGCATAAATACAGCCATCGACATGCGCCTGCGTCACATCCACGAGTCTGCTGGCGCCTTGCTGAGCTGCCATCGCGCAAATGATCTGCATTGCCTGCTGGACGCTTGGTCCCGCCTCTCCGAAAAGCATCGCGTGATCGGCCTCCGTCAGCGCGACACGAGATGTGGACGGCGGGTCGAGCGGAACTTTGATACCATCGCCCTCCACCGCTTCATGCGTAACCCGTAGATTGCGACAGGTGGACAAGCTTTGGAATACAGAGGGCGTTACGCGAACTACCGGGACAGAGTGAGCGAACATCATCGCCGCCACCAGGGCGCCGAGAGTGAGGACATCCTCCGAACCGCTGAAAATCAGGGCGGCAGGCGCGCGGCCATTCAAGATCAGGTCGAGGAGTACGCCCGAACCGGAACAAGATCCGCGACTGGATGGCATCAGGAGCACAGAGCCGGAAAGACAGAGTCCGTGCAGCGAGTGGTGTACGTCGATTACCCGGGCATCATCAGGCGAGACGCCTCCCCAAAAGCTGAGAGGCTCTTCGGTTACGAGCACCGGACCTTCGGCTTCTCCGGGAAGTATGCTTAGGCAGCGCTCTGGCAACATTACCTGACGACGAAGCCATGGGCGAAAGGATCGCGATCGTCGATGAAGATCGTGTTGATGCCAGTCATCCGGGCCCATCCCGCAATCGAGGGAATGACTGCATCGCGGCCAGCAACGGTCGTTGCGCCCTCGACCCGCCCCTTGAAGAGAGAGCCGATGATGGACTCGTGAACGAACTCATCCCCGACCTGCAGCTTCCCCTTGGCGGCCAGTTGCGCCATGCGCGCGGAGGTTCCTGTGCCGCAGGGAGAGCGGTCTATCGCCTTCTCGCCATAAAATACCGCATTCCGCGCATGCGCCTCCGGTCGGGTAGGAGCACCTGTCCATTGAATATGGCTAAGCCCACGGATTTCCGGATGTTCCGGATGCACGAACTCGTATTTCTCGTTCAAAGCAGCCCGCAGCTTAGGGCTCCAGCCCACAAGTTCACCGGCTGTGTGATCGGAAATGTCGCGGAAGTTCTTCTGCGGCTCGACGATGGCGTAGAAGTTGCCGCCATATGCTACGTCCACAACAATCTCGCCAAGGCCCTCAACCTCTGCAGTCAAACCCGCCGCGTAGAGGAACCCAGGAACGTTGGTGAGGCGGACCTCCTCGACAAAGCGCCCCTCCTGCCGGTAGGTGATGTCAACCTTTCCGGCAGGTGCGTCGATGGAAAGTTTCCCCGGCTCGCGTGGTGTGATCAGGCCGTTCTCGATCCCCATGGTAATCGTGCCGATCGTTCCATGACCACACATGGGCAGGCAGCCGGACGTCTCGATGAAAAGCACCGCAACGTCGCAGTCCGCCCGTGTTGGTGGGTAAAGGATAGAGCCGGACATCATGTCGTGCCCGCGTGGCTCATACATGAGGCCCGTACGGATCCAGTCGTACTCGCGGAGGAAATGCGCCCGCTTCTCGAGCATGTTCGACCCCTCAAGCCGTGGCCCTCCCCCGGAAACAAGGCGGACCGGATTCCCGCAAGTGTGCCCGTCAATGCAGGAGAAGGTGAAAGAAGCCATTTCCGTGTTCCTGTCAAAAGCCTCGCGGCAAGGATGGTTGAGATGTCGTCGGGAAGCCGCTTGTGGTCAATTTAGCGGCAAAGTTTGTAGTTCCGGCACAATATGTCAGATCGAGATCATCCGGGCGAACGTCTCCGCGGCGTGCTTGGCCCCTCTCCGAACGCTGGAGTTTGACAGCAACGAACGACGCCAACTCAATGCCCCCAATCAGTGCTTCGGTTACGAATACAGCCGGCAAAATCTGGATTCACTCATCGCGGTTCATGCAGCGGAAATCGATTGCCCCAAAATACAATCGATATACAAAAAGTATATGGTACCGCGAAGGAAATTGTGCGGCTGTCCCGGCCTTGCCCAGGGCGAGGGCAACTGCGAATAGGGTCGAGCGACGGAACCTACGTCTGGAAGCAACGGAGAATCCAATGGCTCAGAGTCTCACTCTCACGATCACCGCGCTTCGAGAACGCGTAGAGGAAATCTTCCTGAACGCGGGACTCAACCCAGTGCAGGCAGCGGCTCTTACAACAGTTATCGTTGCTGGTGAGCGGGACGCGTGCAAGTCGCACGGCATCTATCGGATTGAAGGAGCACTCCGCACAGTCAAAGCGGGCAAAGTTGATCCCCGTGCCATACCAGAACTGCAGCTGAACGAGGGATCGGCAATCGTGAAGGTGAACGCAAAGCGCGGCTTCGCCAATGCTGCGTTCGAACTCGGATTACCCGCCTTCGCCAAGCGAACCAGAGAGTTTGGCCTCGCTGCTCTCGTGATCAATGACTGCACGCATTTTTCCGCCCTCTGGCCCGAGGTTGAGGCCGTCACTAAAGAAGGGCTCGCAGCCATAGTGATGTGCCCAAGCTACGCAACGGTCGCCCCGACCGGAGGCAACAAGCCGCTCCTGGGTACCAATCCCTTCGCCTTCGGCTGGCCCCGCAAGGATGCCCCCCCGTATGTCTTCGACTTCGCCACCTCTGTAGCCGCTCGGGGGGAGATCGAACTGCACCGCCGTTCAGGCAGGTCGCTTCCGCAAGGTTGGGCGATCGATGCCGAGGGCAATCCCACAACCGAACCGGAAGCGGCCCTGGCAGGGGCCATGTTACCCTTCGGCGGACACAAGGGCTCGGCCATCGGAACGATGATCGAGCTTTTGGCAGGCATCATGATCGGAGACCTGACGAGCCCGGAAGTGCTTGACTATCTGGGTACGACCACCCTTGCTCCCTTCCATGGCGAATTGATCATCGGGATGTCTCCCGAAGCATTCGCGGCCGGGCGACCGGGTGACCCCTTCGCGCGCGCCGAAAACCTGTTCGAGGCAATAGTGGGACAGGGCGCGCGCCTTCCGTCCCAGCGCCGTTTCGCCGCACGGCACACCTCGGAGACGCAAGGCACCATCCTCACAGAAGCCGAGGTAGCGCAGCTAGACCGCCTACGGGAACTGGGGCTGGAGGCCGTTTCCTGACGACCGCAGGTTCAGACCTTGTACGTCTGCACCGCGCCCGGCAACTTGCTCCACTGTGCATACCAGGTGTCGAAGAGCTTGAGTTGTGCTTCCACATAGCCCCGCTGGCTCTCCGAAAGCACGTCCGTCTCGTTGAAGTGTAATGCGTATTCCGCGTCACCTTTCAGGACCATCATGTGCTTGAAGAAGAGGACCAAGTCCGGACCCTCGTCGAAGGACGAGAGGACGCCTAGAGCAGATTCCAGTTCCAGCGCCCGCTGTCGGGCGTCCGGATCCCCTGCGGCAGCACCCTGAGCGAGGTTGCATAGATGCAGAACTTCCCCCGGCAGCACGCAGCCAATGCCCGTTATCGCACCGGTTGCACCGCAGTTTACGAAGCCGTGGAAGACACATGTATCCACGCCGATCATCAGCGACACGCCATCGTCGCGACTGGTGATGTTTTCGGCAGCATAACGCATATCCGCCGCGCCCCCGAACTCTTTGAAACCCACAAGGTTCGGGTGCTCAGCGCGCAGGGCAAAGAACAGATCGGCGCGGGTGGCAAAGCCGTAGTAGGGGCTGTTGTAGATGACGGCTGGCAAGTCTGGTGCTGCGGCAAGAATCGCCTTGAAGTGGTTCTTCTGCGCAGCGACGACCGAACCGCGGGAAAGCACGCGTGGGATGACCATCAAGCCTTGAGCGCCAATCCTTTGGGCATGCGCGGCAAGTGCCACGGCTGAGGCCGTGTTAACTGCGCCGGTGCCGACGATCACCGGTACGCCTGCTGCGACCAAGCGCTCGACGCCCTGCATTCGTTGCTCATCTGTCAGGAGCGGCCAGTCGCCCATGGAGCCGCAATAGACGACAGCCGACATCCCTTTCCCGACCAGTTCCCGCCCTTTGCGAACCAGCGCATCGTAATCCGGGGATCTGTCTGCCTTGCATGGCGTCATCAGAGCCGGGATCACACCAGAGAATATCTTAGCTTTCATCTTCCCTCTCCTTTTGCCGCCTGGCAACGGCGAACCCTGACGGATGTCACCCGTTGATCAGGAGAAATAGCGCCTTGTATTTTATTTGTCGACTTAGAAAATGCAGATCTAGAGCTTGATGTCCAGGTTGCCGTTGCGGCTGAACAATGTCTGCACTTGCATTACGATCTGCTCCGCGTGCGTCTTGCCCAGTTGATCCGCCTTTTCCAGGTCTCGTACCTCGATTGCGGCTATGATCTCGGCATGCTCATCGACGAAACGCTGCGGGAACTGCTCCTCATAAGACTGATAGTAGAGCCGCAGGATGCGCCTTCCTTCATCCAGCAAACGGCGAAACAACGCGGTGAAATATGGGTTGCGTCCCGCTTCGGCGATGGCGGCATGAAAGGCGACATTCGTAGCGATCATCTTCAACGCGTCCCGCGCCGCAACCGCATCTGCATAATCCTCATGAAGAACTTTGATCGCTCGCAGATCGTCAGACCGATGCTTCTCCGCCGCAAGCCGCGTGGTGACGCGATACATCAGCACTAGCGCATCGAAGAACGTGTGCAGGTTCAGAAAATCGATATTTGAAACCATGGTCGAACGGTTCGGCAGCGTCTCAATCAGTCCCTCTCCAGACAAGCGAACCAACGCCTCCCGGATAGGTGTCCGAGACATCTCGAAACGTTCAGCGAGTTGCACCTCATCAAGCAAGCTGCCCGGAGCAAGCTTCAGGTCGAGGATCTCGTCGCGCAGGAGGTCGTAAACCATTCTGACGCCAGAGCCTCGCTTGCGGCCTGGTCTTGCGTTGGGAACGGACTTGCTCATGCTAAATGCCTCTTGCCGACGAAAGAAGTAGTCCTGCTACAACGCCATCATCGGCTAGATCTAGGCATTCAACGAAAGGTGCGGTCAACCCCACGACCATTATGACGGGACATCCTCATGCACAGCGCTGAAAGCCCGTGCGGTCGATTTCTTGTAGTTGGAAGGAGCTGTGAGCTTGATCCCAAGCAGCACGTTAACAGCGCCCACCGAAACCGCCGGAACTGCGCGATTTGTCGCCTCAAGCAATCGATCTGTGCTCAGGCTTCGTTTGGATGATACCCTGCAACAACTCCTCCGCCGTCTGGGGCTTTCCAAAGTAATAGCCTTGGCCTTGTTGGCAGCCAAACCCAGCCAGCATGCGCCACTCGGCCT
>DASYHX010000075.1:0-4654 GCA_035998065.1 Pseudorhizobium sp. | reverse complement strand
GCGGCTCGCCAAGGGCCTGTAGCGCCTTCCAGAACGGCGTGAAGACCCGAAACGCGCGCCCGGCCCCGGTGCGCACGGTGGAGGGGTCGTGGAGAAGCTGGCCGTGGAAAGCCTCTACCGCGACCCCTTGCTGCTTTAGCTCCCGGGCGATCTCCCGGTCCATCTCGTCGCGCTCATAGCAACGGTTGAAGTAGATGGTGCTCGCTCCAACCTTCTGCGCGATACCGCCAAGAATGTCCTGCGCAGGCCCGGAGGCCAGCACGAGATCCGCCCCGCGCTCTCGCAGGTCCTCCCGCAGTTTCGCTAGCGAATGATGCAGCCACCAAGCCTGCGCCTCGCCGAGCGGCATGACGGACGTAGGATAAGGTTCACGGATGAAGATTGCTATCAGTGGAGCTCCAGCCTCCACGGCTGCCGATAGGGCCGCATTGTCGGCAAGACGGAGATCCCGGCGAAACCAGAGGATGACGGGTGAGGGGAGTTGGGACAAGAAAGCCTCCACCGGCTGTTTTGCGGGTTTTCTACAATACCGGTCGTCTGCAGATCAGGGCCTGAGCAGGAGCACGGGGCATGGAGCGCCGGCTTTGAGCGCTGGTGCATGCGGTGGCCGGACGATCAGTGCGTCGGAGTTTGCCAGAACCTTCATCATCGAAGAATCCTGCTTGGCGAATGCTTCGGCAAGCAGCCTCCCATCGCCAGCGGTCAGTTTTGCCCGCAGATAATCCTGCCGCTGACCATTGGCGGCCAGATCATGAGCGGCGATGGCGTCGGCCTCTCTTCGCCGTTCGGGGAGATGCGACAGCGTCCGTACAAGCGGTTCTAGAAACAACAGACTGCAAACGAGGCTTGCCACCGGATTACCCGGCAGGCCGAGGACCTGCATCTTGCCGAGGCTTCCAACCATCAGCGGCTTGCCGGGACGCATTGCGATACGCCAGAAGTCCAGTTCCATCCCGGCGCCCTTTAGCGTCGACTGAACAAGGTCGTGGTCACCCACTGAGGCCCCGCCCAGTGTAACGAGCACGTCGACGTCTGCCGCCCGTGCCATCTCGACTGCCGCTGTAATGGCATCGCTTCTGTCCGGAACGATACCGAGGTCTAGAACCTCGCCGCCGTTGTCACGCACCAGCGCCGCCACCCCGAACGTGTTCGATGCAATGATTTGACCTGCAAGAGGCGTGCTTCCCGGCGCCAGCAATTCGTCCCCGGTGGCGAGGATCGCCACCTTCGCTCGCCGAAGAACGGGAAGCGAAGGGTGGTTCATCGCCGCAGCGACCGTGAGGTGTGAATAGTCGAGCCGGGTGCCGCGGGTAAGCACGACCTCGCCCTCGGCAAAATCCTGCCCTCGGGGACGAATATGTCTTCCTCTCGTGACAGCGAGCCGCGTCCGGATCCGAGCGTCCTCGAGCGCTTCGGCATCCTCCTGGATAAGGATCGTGTCGGCACCATCCGGAACGGGCGCACCGGTAAAGATGCGGACTGTCTCTCCCTCCCGGATATGCCCCTTGAACGGATGGCCAGCCGCAGCAACACCGACGACGTCAAGTTCGCTCCCAACTTTCAGCGCATCGTCCGCCCTCAGCGCATAGCCATCCATGGCCGAGGCATCGAAGGGTGGCTGCGTCAGCCGCGCGGTAACGGCTTGGGCGAGCACGCGACCATTGGCCTCCGCCAGAGGCACCGTCTCGCTTTCCTGTACCGGCACGGCGTGGGAGAGCAGTCGTGCTTTTGCCTCTGCCACGGGGAGAAGAGCCATCTTCAGCCTTCCTCCAGGCGATAGGGGCCGGACTTGCCGCCGGTCTTCTCTAAGAGTCGGATGCCTCCAATCTCCATGCTCTTGTCGACAGCCTTGGCCATATCGTAGATCGTCAGGCAGGCGACCGAGACGGCGGTAAGAGCTTCCATCTCCACGCCCGTCTTGCCAATGAGCTTTGCGGTAGCCGACACCTTGAGGCCTGGAAGATCAGGATCCTCCGTTATCTCGACGGCTACATTGGTCAGCATCAGGGGGTGGCAGAGCGGGATCAGGTCGGAGGTTTTCTTGGCGGCCATAATGCCGGCAAGTCTGGCTGTGCCGATGACGTCGCCTTTCTTCGCATTTCCATCGCGGATGAGCTTGAGGGTGTCAGCCTGCATCCGCACGTATCCCTCCGCAGTGGCGGACCGCTCCGTCTCGGTCTTGCCGCCGACATCGACCATATTCGCTTCGCCCGAAGCGCCAAGGTGGGTCAGACCAGGTTGCGGGGCCATCACTCGGCCGCCAAGGATGCGGACGGACCCGTGAGGAGCACGCGCGTAGCCTGTGAGACGTCGTCCTGGCGCATAAGGCTCTCGCCGACCAGGAACGTGCTGATGCCGGCTTTCTGCAGGCGCAGGCAGTCATCGTGGATGAAGATGCCGCTCTCGCCAATCAGCAGGCGATCGTCCTGCACCATATCCGCGAGCCGCTCGGACGTCTCGAGGCTGACCTCGAACGTACGCAGGTTCCGGTTGTTGATGCCGATCATCGGAGAAGACAGTTTGAGGGCCCGCTCAGTCTCTTCTTCGTTATGCACTTCGACGAGCACGTCCATGCCGACACCCTGTGCCTCGTCCTCGAGCCGCCGAGCCTCGTCGTCTGTCAGGGAAGCCATGATCAGCAAAATGCAATCGGCGCCCCAGGCACGTGCTTCATGCACCTGATAGGTGTCGAACATGAAATCCTTACGCAGAGCCGGCAGAGTGCAGGCGTTCCGCGCAGCGGTCAGGAATTCGGGCGCCCCCTGGAAGCTGGGGGTATCCGTCAGAACCGACAGGCAGGCCGCGCCCCCGTCCTGATAGGCACGGGCGAGGGTAGAGGGATCGAAATCCGGCCGGATGAGACCCTTGGATGGGCTTGCCTTCTTAATCTCCGCGATGAGACCGAACCTGCCGCTGTCCTGCTTTGCCTTCAGCGCCCGATAGAACCCGCGCGGCGCTTCCTGATCGGCGGCTTTCGCCTTCAGGTCCGCAAGTGACACGCGAACCTTGGCGGCTTCGATCTCCTGCCGCTTATAGGCCTCGATCTTCTTCAGGATATCCGTCATCGATCTGCCCTCAATCTTCTTCGTTCGACACCGCGACAAGCCGGTCAAGTGCTGCGGCCGCTTCGCCGCTGTCCAGGGCGTGGGCGGCCCGTTTCATGCCCTGTTTCAGGTCGCCAGCCACATCCGCCACCACGAGCGCGGCGGCCGCGTTACAAAGGGAGATGTCGCGGTAGGCGTTTTTTGCGCCCCCAAGAACGGCACGAAGTGCCGCAGCATTCGCGACGCCGTCACCACCCTTCAAATCGGCTAATGTTGCCGTCTGGACGCCAAAATCTGCCGGCGTCAGATCGAAGCTTCTGATCTCTCCGTCTTCAAGGGCCACCACGTTCGTCGTGCCGGTGGTCGTGATCTCGTCCATGCCGTCACCGTAAACGACCCAGACACGGTTGGAACCAAGATCGCGAAGGACTTCCGCGATCGGCATCAGCCAGCGTGGCGAGAAGACACCCAGCAACTGCCGTTTGGCACCGGCTGGATTGGAAAGCGGGCCGAGTATGTTGAAGATTGTACGCGTCCCAAGCTCAACGCGGCTCGGCCCTACATGGCGCATCGCAGAATGGTGCATGGAAGCGAACATGAAACCGATACCGGCTTCCCGTATGCATCGGCCAATCTTGTCGGCACCGATATCGAGATTCACGCCCAGGGCCGAAAGCGCATCGGCAGCTCCCGATTTGGAACTTAGGGCGCGATTGCCGTGCTTGGCGACAGGCACGCCGCAACCGGCGACGATCAGAGAGGCAAGCGTCGAGATATTATAGGTGCCGGTTCCGTCGCCTCCGGTGCCGACGATATCCACAGCGTTGAGCGGAGCCGTCACGTGGAGCATTTTAGATCGCATGGTGGCTACCGCGCCTGCTATCTCGTCGACCGTCTCACCTCGAACGCGCAGCGCCATCAGGAAACCGCCAATCTGAGACGGGGTTGCTTCACCGGACATGAGGATATCGAAGGCAGCACGAGCCTCATCCCGGCTCAGGCTGTCGCCGTTCGCGACCTTTGCGATCAGCGGCTTGAGCTCAGGCATGTTTGCATATCCTCCTCAGCGAATCGAGTTGGCGACTTGTTCGGCCACGGCCTGATTGATCGAGACGCCATAGTCGTTCTGCAGGCGGTTGACCATCTGATCGAGAATGTCGTCGCCCGCAGCTTGCGCGAGCCGCTGGAGCGGCTCCTCGTTCGAAAGTTCATCGCCGGCCACTTGCTCGGAACCGGTGACCTTGATCAGCAGCCTGCTTTCACCGTCGCCGCCGACCGCGGTGGTGACGAGACCGACCGGTCCCGAAAAAAGGGCCGACACTGCCTCGGATCCGAAAATCACGTCATCGCCGTTGCGGCGCAAGCCCTGCTTGGTCTCCACGGCTATACCTAGCTCTTCGGCGACAGCCGCAAGTGTCTCGCCGCCCTCAATGCGCTGCTTGAGTTCCGTCGCTCGAGCACCGAGCGCCTCACGCTGCTGTTCTGCCGTCCAGTCGGCGACCACTCGTTCGCGGACCTCCTCGAGAGTGCGATCCCTCTCGGGCGTCACCTCCCTGACCTCGAACCAGACGTAGCCGTTGTTGGCGAGAGACACGGGCAACGGTTGGGCG